>JAFWXZ010000002.1 GCA_017522795.1 Clostridia bacterium
CGCTGCCAAGGCACCCACCTGTACCGAGACCGGACTTACCGCAGGTAAGAAGTGCTCGGAGTGCGACATCGTACTCGAGGCACAGAGCACCGTTCCCGCAACAGGACACAAGTACGATGATGAATACGACGCAACCTGTAATAACGAGGGATGTGACTTCGTTCGCGACGCAGCTTGCCGTCACTCTAATACCGAGACTCTCGCTGCAAAGGCAGCAACCTGTACCGAAACAGGTCTTACCGAGGGTCTGAGATGTAAGGACTGTGAAGAGATCCTTACCAAGCAGGAAATAATTCCTATGGTTGCACACACTTGGACTCTTGCAACCTGTACCGCGCCCAAGACCTGCTCGGTATGTAAGGCAACCGAGGGCGAGGCGCTCGGCCACCACTGGAAGCCCGCGACCTGCACAGATCCTAAGACCTGTCAGAGAGAGAACTGCGGCGTGACTGAGGGCGAGGCGCTTGGCCACAAGTGGAAGGATGCAACCTGTACCGCACCCCAGATCTGCTCCGTATGTACCGCAACTCAGGGCGAGGCGCTTGGTCACAAGTGGAACAACGCTACCTGTGACGCTCCCAAGACCTGCTCTGTATGTAAGGCAACCGAGGGCAGCAAGCTCGGTCACAGCTACAACGCTGCAACCTATGTTTGGAGCGCAGACAACAAGACCTGTACCGCAACCAAGGTTTGTAAGAACGATCCTAGTCACGTTGTGACCGAAACCGCTAATGCAACTATCCAGACCGCATCTGCAACCTGTACCGCAGGCGGATCGGTTACTTATACCGCTACCTTTACTAAGGAAGGCTTTGCTAAGCAGACAAAGAGCACTACCACTAATAAGCTTGATCATGCTTACGGTGAAACCACTTATTCCTGGAGCATCGACTACTCCTCTTGTACCGCACAGCAGAAGTGTACAAGAGCTAATTGCTCTGCAAGCAAGAGCGAGTCTGCTGATATTACCAGCGCAACTACTCCCGCTACATGTAAGGATGCAGGTAAGATCGTTTATACTGCTAAGTTTGAGAACTTCGCTTCTGATACAAGAACCAAGGTTCTTCCCGTAACCACCAACCACCACTATGTAACCGATCCTGCAGTGGATGCTACCTGCAAGGAGCCCGGTCTCACCGAGGGTAAGCACTGTGACGTATGTGGTAAGGTTGAGATCGAGCAGACCGAGACTGCTCTTGCTCCCCATACTTATGATGATATTTACGACGCAGAGTGTAACGTTTGCGGAAACATCCGTGACGCTGCTTGCCGTCATACCAATACCGAGACTCTTGCTGCAGTAGCTCCTACATGTACTACTGCAGGTAAGACCGAGGGTAAGAAGTGCCTTGACTGTGGCGAAACATATGTTCCTCAGACTCCTGTCTCTGCTCTTGGTCACGATTGGGCAGATGCTACATGTCTCTCTCCCAAGACCTGCCAGAGAGCAGGCTGTGGCGCTACCGACGGTGAGCCTAACGGTCACGACTACGAGGGACAGACCGTTACCTACACCTGGAACGCAAACAATTCTAAGTGTACCGCAAGCATCGTATGTAAGACTAACCCCGCGCACGTTAATTCCGAGGAAGTTGACGTTGTAATAACAACAGAAGCTCCCACATGTACCGAGGACGGTCTTAAGATCTACACCGCTACCTTTACTAAGGAAGGCTTTGCAACTCAGACTAAGGAGTTCGCTATCGAGTCCGAGGGACACAAGTATACCGTATTGGTTGAGACCGTTGCTCCCACCTGTGAGGCAAAGGGCTATACTCTTTATAAGTGCTCGGGATGTGATAACACTGAGCAGAGAGATTGGCAGAACTCTACAGGACACACCTACGGCGCAACCTCTTACGAGTGGAACGGTTACGAGACCTGCACCGCTACCAGAGCTTGTGTAACTAATGGCTGTGGTCACACCGAGACTGCAACCGCTACCGCAACAGGCGAGGTAACTAAGCCCTCTACCTGTACTGAGAACGGTACTAAGACCTATACCGCAACCTTTGATAAGGCTTGGGCTACCGCGCAGACCAAGGACGAGACTCTCGATAAGCTTGTTCACGGCTACGGCGATACCACTTATGTTTGGGCAAATGATTATTCCTCCTGCACCGCAAGCAGAACTTGTGCAAATTGTGGAACTCAGACAGCTACCGCAACTGTTACAAGCGTGACCACCGATCCCGAGTGTGAAAAAGCAGGTAAGACCGTTTATACTGCAACCTTTACTCAGGACTGGTGTGAAACAAAGACACATACTCAGGAAATCAACGCTCTTACTCACTCTTACAAGGTTGAAAATACCGAGGCAGAAGGCGCACTCAAGTCCGCTGCTACCTGTACAAAGCAGGCTGTTTACTACCGGTCCTGCGAGCATTGCGGCAAGGTAAGCACAAGCGACAACGACACCTTCAAGAGTGGCGATTTCCGCGCTCACAACTACGGTGATATCACATATTCCTGGACAGGCTATACTGCTTGCACCGCAACCAGAACCTGTCAGTATAATGATTGCCAGCATCACGATAGCGCAAACGCTACCGTAGACGAGGGTAAAACCACCACTTCCGCAACCTGTACAACTGCAGGTGTTAAGACCTATACTGCAACCTTTGATAAGGAAGGCTTCGAAACTCAGACCAAGACCCAGGAAATTCCTGCAACCGGTCACACCTTCGGTGAAACCGTAGAAGCTAACGATGCTACCTGTATCTTGCCTGGTAATTCCGCATATAAGCAGTGTACCGAATGCGAGCTTTACTTCGCTAAAAATGCAGAAACCAACTCAACCGAAGGTAAGGATGATACCACCAGCTTTGTAATTTCTACCATTCCTCATAAGTGGCTACACCGTGAGTGTGTATATGGTTGTGGCACTCCCTTTGAGTCTACCGTAATCTTTGATTTTGGTGAGAATGGTACTGAGGGACACAAAGACGGCTCTGAGATTGACGCCTCTAAGGAATTTACTGAAAATGGTAACATAATAAAAATTGAAAGTACTACCAAAGTATACGACGGTGCTTTTGATGCTCAGAATAACTCCTGCCTCAAGCTTGGTACTGGAAAATTAACTGCATCCTTTAGCTTCGCTGTACCTACAAATGTAACTAAGGTTGTAATTTATGTTGCAGGCTACAAGGCTAATGATGCTACTATAGTTGTAAACGGTCAGACTTATGAAATCACAACTCATTCTGATGATGGTGCATATACAGCTATTGAGGTTGACACATCGTCTACCAAGACTGTAGAATTTGCTACTGAGACAACTCCTGACAAGCGATGCATGATCAATAAGATTGAGTTCAACACAACGCACGTTCACGACCACGTGGGCGGCACAGCTACCTGTGAGAATTTTGCAATCTGTGACATCTGTGACAAGACCTATGGCGATTATGCTGCTCATACCGAGACCGACGTTCCCGAAGTAGCTCCTAAGTGTAATGCAGTCGGTTACACCGCTGGTAAGTATTGCTCCGTTTGTGAAACTTATACCGAAGGTCACGAGGAGCAGGCGGTTGTTGACCACTCCTACACCAACAACGTATGTATCTGGTGCGGTACATCTAACCACACTTGTAGCTTCACTGTTGAACAAAGCGTAGTAGAACCCACCTGTACCGAGCAGGGCTACACCGTTTATAAGTGCTCTTATGAGGGTTGTACACAGACCGAAAACGGCTCTTATGTAGATGCTAACGGTCACACCACTCTTGCTGAAGATGCAAAAACTAACGAAGACCTCGTTTGTGATGCTTGTACCGAGCTTATCGTTCCTGTAGCAGATGACACTCTTACAATCAAGCAGGCTATAGCCCTTGGAAATCGTCATACTAATGAATCGTTTACTACAGATAAATATTACATTACAGGCACGATCATTTCTATAGCAAATACTGAATATGGAAATATGAACATAAGCGATGGCGATAAGTCGCTTTACATCTATGGTCTTTATAGCAAAGATGGAACTACTCGCTACGATGCTATGGCAACCAAGCCTGCTGTTGGCGATGAGATTACTATTTACACCATTGTTGGTAAGTATAGTAATGCTCCTCAGGCAAAGAATGCTTGGCTTGAGGCTCACACCGCACACGAGTGCGTTTGGTCCGAGGCAACCTGTCAGGCTCCCAAGACATGTTCTATCTGCGGTGCAACCGATGGTGAAAAGGCAGACCATAACTATGTAGACGGCGAATGTACTGTTTGTGGAACCAAGTCATCTAATATTAATGTATCTATAACCTTTGACAACCCCAGTGAAGATCGTACAACTGACAATGATAATCAAATCTGGGTTCAGAATGGTATTAAAGTAACTACAACGAGTGTTAATTCTTATTACAATCCTCTCAGAGTATATCAGAATGCTAATTTAATAGTTGATTTTGATGGAATGACATCAATTATTTTCAACTGTAATACTAATGCATATGCTACTGCGTTGTTTACTTCTATCAATAATAATAATGATGTCAATGCAAAAGTTAGTTGTGATGGCAAAAAGGTAACCGTTGAGTTAACAAAAGCTGTGGATGCCTTTGAAGTTAACGCAATGAGTGCTCAGGTTAGAATAGACTCTATAGATATAATTGCAGAGGCTCCTTGTAATCACGAGTTTGATGTTCAGCCTACTTGTTTACAATCTCAGGTATGCAAACTTTGCCAGAGAACTGTTACTCTTGATCATACCAAGGAAATTCTTGAGGCGGTTGCACCTACTTGTATTGCAACTGGTCTTACCGAAGGCGTTAAGTGCTCTGTTTGTGATACTGTAATTGATGCACAGGAAACTATTCCCGCTACTGGTGTACACAATTATGTAGATGGAGTATGTACTGTATGTGAGGCAGAACAGCCTACTACTCCTCCTGCGGCAGAACCTCAGACTGTAACTACTAAGTATTCTGGAAGCACTGGAAACATGGGTTCTGGTAACCAGGCATCAATACTTGGCTTAGATGCTAATATTTTCACAGTTACTGCTGATAAAGGTAAAGCTTCCAATAATGTAGGTCTTAATGCTGATGGAGATTTTAGATTGTATTATAATGCTTCTGGTTCAAATAAAATTACATTTGATATGGCCGATGGTTATACTATTACATCTATTAAAATCACCTTTACTAGTTCTTCCTATGGAGCAAATTGTCAGATAAGTTCGGATGGTAATGTAATTACAAAAACAGGCAGTGTATCGTCTGTTACTGTAGATATAAATGCAAATTCTTTTGAGCTTTATAATGCGAATACCAGCAATAAACAGATTAGAATTAAGAGCGTTGAGATTACTTATGTTGTAAATTAATTAAATGTAATTAATTACCTTCCACCGCGCCTCTTCGGAGGCGCGGTTTTCTTTTGCTTTTCGGCTGGCGGTTTTCCTTTTCTCTTTTTACTTTTTCTTTTTCTCTTGCCCACGCATTCAGTTTTTCTTAACTTTTTTGACACCCGAGAGGGAATTTGCGAATAAATATTCTGAATATAAGGCATAAATATGCAGGAACATTTAAAAAAGCGCTACAAAAGTGGAAAAAAGTTGAAATAATCTTTAAAAAATATTCAAAAACCCCTTGAAAAATCTACCAAGCTGTTCTATAATATAATCAGGTATTTATTTTAAAAAAAGAATACCTCCCCTGCCGTTAGGTCGCACGACGGCAAAAAATCAAGATATTTCAAAAATGAAATAAAAATTCAAAGGAGGATCTCTATTATGAAGAGAAACTTTAAGCTTCTTGTGGCTGTAGTTGTTCTTGCTGCTCTCGTGATGACTCTCGCTTCCTGCGACGTTATCAACGGACTTGTTGACAAGATCAATCCCAAGCCCCATGAGCACACCTACAGTGCCGACTGGTCAAGCGACGAGACCAACCACTGGCACGCAGCAACCTGTCAGGACACCGAGGAATGCGGTTCCCAGAAGTCCGACGTTGCACCCCACACCTATGCAGAGGGCAAGTGTTCTGTTTGCGGCGCAGCCGATCCTAACTACACTCCCGTATGCACCGAGCACGCTTACGGCGCTCCCGTAGAGACAAAGGCTCCCACATGTACCGAGAAGGGCGAGAAGACCCTCACCTGTACCGTATGTGGCGAGACTATGACTCAGGAAGTAGCTCCCAACGGTCACACCGAGGTAGAGCTTGAGGGCAAGGCTCCCACTTGTACCGAGACCGGTCTTTCCAAGGGAAAGAAGTGTTCCGTTTGTGACACTATTCTTACCGCACAGGTAGAAATTCCCGCTACTAACCACAACTATGTAGAGGGCGTATGCTCCGCATGTAATGCAGAGGATCCCAACTACAACGGTCCCAAGACCTATGTTCTTGATGCTAACGATCTTGAAAACAAGGCTAAGATCGACGAGGATGGCTTCCATAGCTCTGTTGTAGCAGGTAGCAAGGACTTCTTTACCATATATCTCTCTAAGAAGACTGAGATCAAGGAAAATAAGAAGACCTTTGAGGATGGCTATGTTTCCACTAAGAGAATCGGTTGGAACACCAAGACTGTTGTTAGCGAAGATGAGATCGCCAGCGCTATCGAGATGAACATTACCGGTACCGCTACCGTAAAGATTTGGTGGGTTTCCGGCGGTTATTACACCGTAGACGACGTTGAAGTTCCCAGACAGATCGCTATCTATGATGAAAACGGCAACATTGTTACTAAGACTAACGTACCAGATCCCGGCAAGACCGATTCTGATACCGACGGCGTTAAGAACAACCTCTTCATCTCCGAGCTTACTATTTCCAAGCCCGGCAAGTACTACCTCGGTAACGTTGGTAATTCCAACTACTACTTCAAGGTAGAGGTTGTTGAGACTCCCATAGAGAAGCACACTACTACCGTTACAACCACAGATAACAACTGTTGGGAAGACAAGGTAACCTTCACCGCAACAGCTGAGGGTGAGTACACCTTCTATCTTCCCGTAGGACTTGGCGCGTGGGATGCAGATGGTTGCGATAACTTTATCAATGCTCCTTTTGTAGATCCTTACGATCCCCACAATTACAATCC
This sequence comes from Clostridia bacterium, assembly GCA_017522795.1. GTDB lineage: Bacteria > Bacillota > Clostridia > Oscillospirales > CAG-272 > UBA1740. Next base: position 7,048 of record JAFWXZ010000002.1, read on the forward strand.
TGAAGGCGAGCACAAGTTCACCATTGGACTTGAGGCAAACGAAACTTACGAATTCTACATCTCTGCTGCAGAGAAGAAGGATTGGCAGATCGAGTGGACTTATGTTGCTTGTGACGTAGAGGATGATGCTCCCGCAGGAGATGACGAAGGTGGCAATGAGGACGTAGTTCTCGATGGCGTTTACACCGGTCACGCTATGTATCAGAGCAATATCACCGTCACCTTCAATCCTATGCTTGGCGTTGTAACCTTCGCGCAGGGCGACAACTCTCTTATGTGTCTCTTTGAGGTTAAGGACGGCGAGGTAGTTCTTTATAAGAACGATGGCTCTGGTGAGGAGTGGAATCCTATGTTCTATGCCATCACTCTTGAGAACGGTGCTCCCGTAGCTGCTACCTACAACGGAAACAACTTCACTCTTGTAGCTGGCGCAGATAGCGGTGATGATGACGATGACGACCAGACCACCGGTCCTCTTGATACCGAGAATTCTACTCTCGTTATCGGCTCCAACACTGTTAACGTAACTGACGCTGATCTTGAGGCAGAGGCTATTGATTATACTATCGTAGTTACCGCTGAAGGTACTTTCGCGTTCTCCTCCAACGATCTCGCTGCAATCGTTTACGACGCTAATGGCATGCAGGTTGGCAGAGGCTCGGTATATCTCACTAAGGGTACTTACACCGTTTCTGTTGTTACCGCATATCTTTCTGCCGCTGGTGAATATACTCTTACAGTAGAGTACACCGCTCCCAGCACTGTTGAAGAAGCTGATGGCTCTGAAAGCAATCCTTATGTTTGGGAAACTCTCCCCGAGTCTGTAACCATCGATTCTGATACCATTAATATGGTTTACTACCTCTTCACTGCAACTGAGGCAGGCAACATCACTATCACTTGGCCCACCGCTGATTCTTGGGCAAATTGGTTTGAGATGGATGGTACTAATACTACAGCAACTAATGGCACCTCCAATGAGCAGACTACTATGGTAGTTCCCGTTGAGGCTGGCAAGACCTACAGAATCGGTCTTGGTACCTACTACGTTGCAGGCGAATTTACTCTTACTGTTTCCTTCGGTGAGGGTACTACCGAGGAGGATAAGGGAGCTACTTACGTTGGTACTGATGACTGGGGCAATTCTCCTCTTACCGTTGTAATCACCGATACTACCGTTACCTTTAATTACAACAACCCCATGACCGGTCCCAGCAGCGCAACCTACACTTATGCTATGGTAGACGGCGCTATGGTTCTTTATAACGAGGATGGCTCAACCGTAAATCCTCTTGGCGGTCTCGTTAACGTTGATGAGAACGGCACTCCCGTTTCCGCAGCTTACAACGGCACCGATTACACTCTTGCTCCCGCAGGCGCAGAAGACGATGATAACACCGGCGACGATGATGACGATACCGAAGAGGTTGAGATCAAGGGCGCAATTTACGCTGACGAGGAGAACACTCTCGCTGTAACCGCTGATGATATCACTGCAGGCAAGTTCTACGTTTCCTTCTATCCTTGGAATGACGGTGAGTGGGACTTCATTAGCAATAATCTCTTTGTAAACTCTGTTACTACTGAGGCAGGCGTTGAAATCGAGATTAACGATAACTACTACTATGTGCTTGAGTCTATGACTACCTACATCATAGAGATTAGCACAGAGTACATTGGCAATGCCGGTGATTATACCATCACTCCTGAGTACCAATATCCTCAGGGACATCAGAACAATCCCTTCTGGTATACTCTTGACGAGACCACTACCGCAAATTGTGCAGGTGGTTATACTCCCGTTTGGTATCAGTTCTATGCTAACGCAACCGGCACTCTTACTCTTTCTACCGAGCTTGACAATATTACTCTCATGATCGCGGGTTATCCGGGATATGAAGTTACCAATATGAGCCAGGATGAAAACTACAACACTGTTTACGCTAAGACTCTTTCTCTTGACGTAGTTCAGGGCAGAAAGTACTATATCGCAGTTGCTGCATATGAGAGCGAAACCGCTATTGATGTAGCATTTACCGCATCCATTACTGAGGGTGAAATAACCACCGACGGAACTATCAACGTTCCTCATAACGTAGTTATTGGCTCTAATACCGCTTCCATTGCTGCGTGGGATAACGTTTGGTTTATGTATAAGGCAGACGCTAACGGTACTCTTACTCTTTCTACCGAAAGCGACAACTACGCTTGGTACGCACTAACCGATCTTTCCAAGGGCGGTTATGCTTCAACAGGCGAAATCAGCGTACATCTTGAAACCGGAGCTATTCTTTATCTCTATGTAGAGACTGCCGATTGGTCTGCAGGCGAGGTTCCCTTTACCGCTTCCTTCAAGGCTGATCCCACCGAGGCTTGGTTTGAAGGCAATCTTGTTGTAGACGGCTCTGCTGCAAACGAGATCGTTATTGAAGAAAATACTTACGCAGGCTTCCAGGTTTCCGGTGTAGTTGGTCAGATCACTATTACTTGGGATAACACCAATGCTGTTGTAAAGGTAAATGAAGAGGCTATTGAAAACGGCGCGGTAATTTCCGTTGCTAACCCTTATTGGGGTCCTTACTTCCAGATTTCTCTCCCTGAGTATGCTGCAGGAACTGTTAACCTTACCATCACTCCCTATGAGGCTCCCTCGCAGGAAGCAGTTGTTGGTGACAACACCGTTTCTGCTAACGGCAGTACTGCAACTCCCGTGAAGTTCACCGCTACCGAGGCTAATACTTATGTTATTACTATCGGTGCTAATGCGGTAGTTGAGTATGATTATATGTCTTACTTTGAAGACGAGACCATCAAGATTACTCTTGGTGCAGGCGAATCTGTTAATTTCAACGTTTATACAGAGGACCGTAGCGAGGCAGATGTTGTTGTTAATATCGCAATTGCTCCTCCCTCTGTTTCCGGTGAGTACAGATATGTGTATAGCGAAGACTGGAAGCACAGATGGGTTCTTATTCTTGAGGACGATGGCACAGGCACTATCGCAGAACAGACCTATGATGCTGACGCATGGACTTGGAACGATGTTTCCAGCCATGATCTCAGCTACACCTTCGTTAAGGGCGAGACCAACTATAGCATTACCATCGACTTTGCAGATGGTTGCTCCGCAGTTGACGGTACATACGTTACCGGTCCTGTAGACGATACCACAGGAATTACTTCTGTTGTTATCGGAGAATCTACATTTGATTTCTTTATTTACGAATAATTAATTCGTTAATTAGGGCTACCTCAAACGAGGTAGCCCTTTTTTTGCATATTTAATTGCATCTTCCTGCATATTTATTATTTTTTTAAAATTAAAATATATAAAAATGCCAAAATGACTTGAAATGTTCATAAAAGTATTATATAATCTATAATAGATAAATATTTATTTCTTTTATCTACGTATTATTATTAAGGAGACCCTTGTTATGAAAAGGAATATTTTGCTTTTGATGTGTGTTCTCGCACTCTTTATCGGAGCACTGGCGTCCTGTCAGTCTACCTGTGAGCACACCTTCAGCGATAAGTGGTATAATGATGCAAACAACCATTGGCATCCCGCTACCTGCGAGCACGGTGAGCAAAAGGGAGATCTCGCTCCACACGTTGATGCCGATGAGGATGGCGTTTGCGACGTTTGCGAGCTTGAGATCGGTCACACACACAGCCTTGAGGTTGATTGGTCTTTCGACGAAACTCACCATTGGAAGAACGCTACCTGCTCTCACTCCGACTATAAGGGAGAAAACTCTCTCCATTCTGACGAAAATGCTGACGGTCACTGTGACGTTTGTACAACTCACGTTCACGGCGTAAACGCAGCAGGCTTCTGCACCTTTGAGGAGTGCGGTAAGAAGATCGTTGATATTGACGAGAGCGATCTTGAGGTGCTTGTAAATGCTCTCGCTGCCCAGATGGGACTTGTAAACGGCGGTGAGATGGACTATGTGTTTACCGGTCGCAGCAATCGCGCCGAGGATGGCTTCTCTACCACGTCTGAAAGAAACGGAATATATCTCTTTGGAAATAACGGCTATGCATATAACAAGGTTTATACCAAGACCGTAGCCACAACTACCGTTGAGTCTACCATTGAGGGATGGTATATGCCCGACGGTCCTGAGACTGCCTTTGGTATGGTATCTGAGGACGGTGGTGAGACCTTTGCTCTTGATATGGCAGATGCAGATAAGCTTACAGGTCTCTATATCGCGCTTTCCGGACTTGCTGACGGATACGGCCCCGAGGGACTTCTTCTTTCCATCTACGATTCATCCGCAGGTGTAGGTGACGGAAATATAACGGTAAAAGACCTTGAGATCAAGTCCTATCCCGATGAGAATAAAATAGAATTTAGCTATACCGCGGTTCTTGTTCAGGCTACCAACATAATTGTCGGTGAAAACGCGGGCGAGCTTGTATATAACGTAAACGTCTATAACGCAGAGTGTAGCTTTACTTATACCGATGATTATGCGCTCACCTCTCTTGACGTAAAGCTTGATTGCTTTACCAGTGACCCCGGCGCTCTTCCCAGCGGCGCGCTTAACGAGGCAGACGTTGACCTTGACTACGATCCCGATACCGATACCTATACCTTCCGTGACACAGCTCTTGCAGATACATATGAGCTTTCCTTTACTCAGACTGTAGGAGAGAGAACGGAGGAAAACCCTAATCCCAAGTCTAAGTTCGTTCCCACTGATTTTAATCTGTATTTTAACATAGACGAGACAACCGGAGCTCTTTCTAATAAGTTTACCGGCGCAAATATCAGTGCCGACGTTTATGATATAATAAAGCTTTATCTTGGCGACTACACCCCTGCAGGCACTTCTGCCCACTACGTTCCCGAGCTTGTCACCTTTAAGCTCTTTAAGGACGGTGCAGAGATCGTTGATGCTCAGAATTATGATAATACCACTGCGGTAGCTATGTTCACCTTCTCTGGCGAGCAGAGATCCTTCTTTGTTATTCCCAAGGAGGACGGAGCATACAGACTTGAGATCTATCTCTCGGGTGAAAAGCTTTATGACGTCAATATGCTCGTAGGCTTAGTCGAGGATGATAATATTCAGCTTAAGGATAATGAATTCACTGTTAAGGTGAGCGATACGTATGAGTGGGCAAACGAGGTTAGCTTCACCGCAAAGGAGGCGGGAACCTATTACTTCAATCTTCCTCCTTGCATCGGCTTTATAGATGCTGACGGATACGATGCGGCAGAGAAGACTCCCGCTACCGACGATACCCCCAACCCTTACTTTGATTATAATGATGCGAAAAATCCCGACGGAAGCTATAAGGCAGGCTCCTTCTCCCTTACGCTTGAGGCAGGCGAGTCCGTTCGCTTCTATGTTAATGCTATGAAGAGAGGCACCTACGTTATCAGCTACTACGTATTCTGATATGGTTTTGTTTTAACCCTTGCGCCGCGGTCGGATGGTCGCGGCGCATTATTACGGCATTTTTAAAAAGCTATTGCAAAGCTCATTGAATAATGCTATAATAATCTTGAATAAACGTTAAGGAGAACTAAAATGAATAAAAAATACTTATGGGCTCTGCTTCTTATATTGACGCTGGCGCTTTCTCTCGCCTCCTGTGAGGAGAAGTGTAAGGCACACGTGGATGCGGATGACGACCATCTTTGCGACAACTGTGGCGCCGAGTATGACGATGGTGACGAGGCACCCGATATCACTACGGTTTCTGTTACCATCAGCGTAAAGCTCGATAACGGCGATGCTCTTGCGGACGTTAAATTCACCCTCACCAGAGGCGAGAAGATCATTGAACTTACAAGTGGTCAGGACGGAACGGTTAAGATCGACCTTGAGGGCGGAATTTATCAGATTGACTACGATTATGAGAGCCTGCCTGAATATTGCTCTCCCGATACCTTTGGCTTCAGGGTAGAGGAGGGAACCAGTGCCGTTGATCTTACTATTGTGGATAACAAACCAGACGGCTCTGCAGCAAAGCCCTTCTTCATTTCGGAGAATGAGACCGAGATTACTCTCGCTCCCGACCAGGAGCTTTACTTTATGCTCCGCGTTTCCACCGCAAGATATATCAACGTGTATAACGCCGCTGCCGTGATCGGCTTTGATGGCGATAGCTATGCGGCAAAGGACGGTGTGGCATCCCTCGTTATCGAGCCTGATGAAAACCAGATGGGTGTTGCTAACTCCGTATTCTCGGTAAAGAATACCTCCGACACCGAGTTTACCGCGCTCCTTGAGGTGACAGCTCCCAGCGGCTCTATGGAGAATCCCATCGAGCTTACCGAGAACAGCGCCACCGTCACCGTAAACTGCGACACGGTGGTTTACTACACATGGGTAGCTACAGCGGACGGTATGCTTACTCTTACCACGGACAATCCCCGCAACAGCATCTACCTCCGTAGAGTGCTTGAAAATGACGTTCCCGTTGATCAGTATACAAACGGTGAGCTTTCGGCTACCATCGAGGTAGCAGAGGGCGATGTTATCACCATCGGCGTATCCGCTATTGAGGCAGGCAAGGATGATGAAAATAAGGACTACGATATAGAAATATCTTTTGAACTCAGCATAGAATAACTCTTACCGCCGCGCCTCTTGCGGCGGTTTTTTTATTGACAGACGTAAAGCTTTGTGCTATAATTATACTGGAAAAAAATACGAGAGGTTTTTATATGAAAAAGCTTTTGAGCCTTATTCTTGTTTTACTTATGCTCTTTTCCATGGTTGCCTGTGTAAATCCTGACAGCAATACGGGTAGCGGAGATAACGGCTATAATTCAAATGATAACGGCAACAATTCGGAAAATTCAAATAACGGAGGCAGTACCTCAGGCGATAACACCTCTGGTGGCAACGCTTCAGGTGGTAATAACAATGGTGGCAGCACCTCGGGCGGCAATAATGGCGGCAGCACCTCAGGCGGTGGCTCTAATGACGAAAAGCCTACTCCCAATTACCCCGCAGACGAGATCGCAGCCTTTGAAGAATTCTTCAATCCAAATAATCATATATCCATAAAGCTTGATATCTCCGACTCTGAGCTGAAAAAAATTCAGCAGGATTATGAGAAATACAGAGGCTTCGGCTCAAAATCTCCTATCTACCGTATGGCTGATATGATCGTCACGATCACAAAACCGAGCGGTGAGACAGAGCAGTGGGTGATAGATCAGGTTGGCGTGCGTATGAAGGGCAATACCTCCCGCACCGACTTCTATAACGATCACGACGGAATGTATAACCTGGTTCACTTTAAGATCAGCTTCCAGGAGACCTTTGACGATGAGGCATACTATGGCAGTGATGCGCTTGTATGGACCGATTCCGCGGCACGAAAGGAACGTAAAAACCGCACCTTTGCCACCCTTGAGAAGATTGATATTCGCTGGAACAGAAATGACGATCCCACCTATATAAGAGAGAACTATGCCTACGAGCTTTACCGCGAGTTCGGCGTTCTCGCTCCTCACACGAATCTTGCCTCGGTTGATATCGGCGACGATCACGCAGGCGTGTGGGTAGTCTACGAGCCTGTGGATAAGGTCTTCCTTGAGAAAAATCTTCCTGCCTCGGCTCTCGGCGGCGATCTCTATAAGCTTGGCTGGACAAACGAGGGCGCAACCTTCACCTCCTTTTCATCCTACGGAGTAGAGGATGAGGATGCAGGCAGATTCTACGTCTACGATCTGAAAACTAACAAGAAGACCTCCACTCATCAGAGCCTTAAAAATCTAATTAATACCATAAAGTCATCTTCCGCATCTAAGGCGAGCTTTGAGTCGCTTATCGATATGGAGAACTTCCTTAATTATTGCGCCGTGTCTTATATTATCGGTAATCCCGACGACCTGCGTAATAACTACAACAACTCCTACATCTACTTCCGTGCCGACACGGGTAAGATGCTCGTTATTCCTTATGACTCCGACCGCGGACTTGGTGTAAATACCTGGAATCCCAGCGGCAACGGTATGACCACCGATGACCCCTTCTCAAAGCAGGCGATTGGCAACAACAGTGAGCAGAGGAGTCCCTTGTTTTTAAAAACTGTGTGTCGTGGCGGCTATTTTGTAAATGAATATATCGAGGCGCTGAAGGCGGTTGACGCCAGCGAAATGCTGAAAAACGATAGCTTTAAGGCTGCCTTTGACACCGCGGCGGCACTCTATTCGGGCGACACCACTCCCTCGAGAAACTATCATAATGCAGGCGGTTGCAGCTTCCGTTTTGACATCAACCGAACCTGCTCTCCGGGTGACAGCAGCAATATGTCCTTTGCCGATTATATTTCCGCAAAGCGCGCAACTCTCTATAACGCTATCGGCGATCAGGGCAACAGCGAGGAAAAGCCTAATTACGGTGACAACACAGGCGGCAATAGCGGCTCGGGCGATAACACAGGCTCGGGAGGAAATACCGGTAGCGGCGGCTCAATCGCAAATTGCAAGCCCTATATTATGGGAGATATGAACGGCTGGCAGCCTAACGATTACTATTTGATGAAATCGGAGGGCGACGGCATTTTCACCTATACTCTTACCGAGGCTCATGTGTCCTCTAATTATGGCAAGATCAAGTTCAAGCTCTTTGACGATAATTCAAAAATGTGGTTTGGCGGCGAAATAATAGACCCCGACTGCACCGTATCTTACGACGACAATAACGGACACAGAAATATATATTTAGAGCCCGGAACCTATCTTGTGACGCTTGACACAAACACGACCACTTTGTATATAGAAAAGGTTGAAAACCCCTAACAAATCAGCAGGGCGGAGAATCCTCTCCGCCCTATTTATTTTTATCTATAAAACCCCTTGCAAAATTAATAAACTTGTGGTACAATATATATCGCGCAAAGCAAATAAGTCGACGTAGCTCAGCAGGATAGAGCAACTGCCTCCAAAGGGATGAGTATATCCGGAAGGATAGACCGAAACACTATCGGGATAGACTAAAACACCACAAGGATTTTGTGTCCTAAACCTGCAAAACGCAGTTTTGTACACCCTTTGTACACCCAAGCGAAAAACACAATTAAATAGCACGCCTCCATAGTTAAATGGATATAATAAACCCCTCCTAAGGGTTAGTTATGGGTTCGATTCCCGTTGGGGGTGCCAAAGCGGTCTGCGATAACTTTTGTAGACCGCTTAATTTATCCAATCAATAAACTCAAATCACAGGAGAAAATATGAATCTTGATTTCCGTTTAATTAAGTTCACTAATTATGGCGATGATTTTGTAAAGGGTAAACTGTATCTTAACTCTTTAGAATATTATCGTGGAATAGAAAGTGTTATAAATAAAACCGCTGTTGAAAGAAATACAGCAATTAACGATTATCGTGAGGGAGCAGTTGCAAGTGTGAATGTAAATGATTTACATAAATTTAACATAAATTGGGAAAAAGAAATCACGGATAATATAGTTGGAAATGTGTACTTATTATCAGAAATTTTAAAATATGTAAAAGTACTTTGCTTTTATGCTTTTAAATACGACAAAGACACTCATATTGCACTTGCACCAAGTAAAAAAATATATACATTTGGTGCAAATGAAGCAATCATAATCACAAACACCAACGAATTTCTTGAAAGAGTTAAATCAGCATTAGATAAAAGAAAAACCAAAATCATTGCAGCAAACCACAAATTTGTAGATTATTATGACGATGATGAAACAACCAAAATTTTAGGTGCATTTAATAAAACTGCTGATTTTTGGTGGCAACAAGAATATCGATTTATGTTTATTGAAGAACCTTTTTCTTTAGAGCCTACGATATTAGAAATTGGAGATATTTCTGACATAACGATAAGAGTGCCTACGAAAGATTTTTTAGGAAATGTTCTATCCGTTTGGGAAAAGCATAAACCAATGTTTTTGTGCTAATATGCAAGGTGGGTATCCCACTTGCGAAACTCTCGGAGAGGGGTTGAATTGTCAAAGTGATGGCAATTTGACCCCTCTCCTTATCCTGTTACTTAAAATCATATTTTCATAAGTTTATGTATCTTATATTTTGGTAATTTATTGACATTTTACCCTAAATGTGCTATACTGTATTTGCTACACAAATCGAATACCTTTAGTCTAGAGTGGGCATTTTTATCTTTGATAAAAATGCATACTCCCTTTTCTGCGTGCTCTGGCTAGTGGTAAAGATTTGTGTAGCAACAATTGGAGATGCGTTTTTTGTGCGCTCCAATTGGAGCGCATTTTTTATTTAGCTATAACGACTGCGCGTATTTTATTGAAAATGGAGGAACAACTAATGGACAGAAACGAAGAAATCAGGGAGACAAAGTTTTGCAAAGAATGTGGTGAAAAAATTGATAGAAATGCGGTGTTTTGCACACACTGCGGCTGTATGGTTGAAAACATTCAGGTTCAGCAGCCACAGATAGTAATCAATAACAGCAACCAGAATCAAAATGTAAATGTTCCCATGGCAAGTGCGGCAAAGGCAAGAAATAAATGGGTTGCTTTTTTCTTGTGTTTATTTCTTGGATACTTTGGAGCTCACAAATTTTATGAAGGTAAAGCAGGTATGGGGATATTGTATATCTTTACCTTTGGACTGTTTGCAATAGGTTGGATTGTTGATTGTATCGTGTTACTTTGCAAGAAAAACCCATACTATGTCGATTGAAATATTAGATAAATGTTATATATTAACTATTTAAACAAATTTGAAATTTTTACCGAATATATATTGTGTTTTTCTATCTTTAGTGGTACAATAAAGTATAGTATTTATTGCTAAAAACACTTTTTAGGAGACATTTATGGAAAACATTAGAATTCAGGACGACCTTTATACATACGTCAACCAGCAAAAGCTTGAGGAGCTTGTTATTCCCGATGATAAGCCCTGCGCGGGCGGCTTTGTAGAGCTTGCAGACAGTGTAGAGAAAATTATGATGGGCGAGTTCGAGGCTATGGCTGAGAGCAAGGCATATCCTAACGAGCATATGGCGAGAGCCTGCCAGCTCTATGAGATCGCCAAGGATGCCGAGAGAAAGGAAAAGCAGGGTATCACCCCCGCGCTGAAGGCTCTTTCTGCTCTTGACGAGATCAAGACTCCCGAGGATTTCAGCAAGAATTATAAGGCTCTGTCCTTAAAGGGCATTCCCACACCCATCAACATTGGTGTTGAAACCGATATGAAGGACACCAAGCGCCGACTCGTTTATATTCAGGGCGCAACCGTAATTCTTCCCGATGCATCCTACTACAAGCCCGAGATGGCTCCCCAGAAGGAGCAGATCCTCGGCATCTGGACGAACGTTGCTAAGATGGTTATGGCAAAGACCGACCTCTCCCCCGAGGAGCAGGAGAAGTACGTTGCAGACGCGCTTGCATTTGACGAGATCATCGGCGGACTTGCAAAGACCAGCGAGGAGTGGTCAAACTACATTGAAATGTATAATCCTATGGACGAGGCTAAGGTTGCCGAGATGCTCAGCACCATTGATATCGGCGTAATTCTTACCGACCTCTTCGGACATATTCCCGAGACTATCGTTGTCACCGAGCCACGTTATTTCGGTGGCTTTACAGGCCTTTTCAATGCAGATACCCTTGTTCTCTATAAGCACTGGGCATACGTGACAGGCCTTCTCTCCGCCTGCAACCTGCTCTCCGAGGAGCTTCGTGATATGGGCGGTATGTATATGCGTGCTATTACAGGCGTCGCAAAGATGCAGTCCATTGAGAAGTTCGCGTATAACCTTGCCGCAGGCACCTATTCCGATCCCGTAGGTATTTACTATGGCGAGAAGTACTTTGGCAAAGAAGCAAAGCGCGACATTACTGAGATCGTATATCAGATCATCGATACCTATAAGGCTCGCATCAAGACCAACGACATTCTTGGTGAGGAAACTAAGGAAAAGGCTATTCTGAAGCTCTCCAAGATGGGCGTTAAGATGGGTTATCCCGACAAGGCAAGAGTCATATACGACAAGCTTACCTTCAATCCCGATGATTCTCTCTTTGACATTATGCTTTCCTTGAAGGCGATCAGAGAGCTTGATATTCTCTCTAAGCTTGATAAGCCCACCGAGCCTGAGAACTGGGCAATGCCCGGTCATATGGTCAATGCCTGTTACGATCCCTTCGTTAACGACATTACCTTCCCCGCGGCGATCCTTCAGGCGCCCTTCTACTCTCTGAAGCAGACCAGAAGCGAGAACCTCGGCGGTATCGGCGCAGTTATCGGCCACGAGATCTCCCACGCATTCGACTCCAACGGTGCAAAGTGCGACGAAAACGGTAATATCAACAACTGGTGGACCGAGGACGACTTCAAGAGATTTGAGGCAAAGGTAAATCAGATGATTGAGCAATTTGACGGAATTGAGCTTCCTTGGGGTAAGGTGAACGGAGCCTTTATCGTAAGCGAGAATATGGCGGACAACGGCGGTATGTCGGTGACCGTTGACATTATGTCGAGAACAGAGGGCGCATCCTACGAGGAGTACTTCTCCAACTGGGCAAGAGTATGGTGCCAGAAGGCAAAGCCTGAGTACTCTCAGCTTCTTCTTGCGGTTGACGTTCACGGTCCCGCAATTCTCAGAGCAAATATGCCTCCCAGAAACTTCGACGTATGGTACAGCACCTTTGACGTTAAGGATACCGATAAGATGTATATCGCACCCGAAAAGCGTATTGTTATCTGGTAAATTACAAATATAAAAAAGCAGGCGTTAAAGCCTGCTTTTTTGCTTTATTCTAACATTACTTTACATTTTTGCCTCTGAATACGAGAACAAAGGGGTGCGCTATCAAAATTATCAGACCTATGGGAATTGCCGACGTGCAATATCCTGCGAAATCAAGCAGCACGTCATCAAAGGAGCAATACCTGCCCTGAGTAAAGTATGGCAGCTGCAAAATCTCTGTAATTCCTGCCACTGCAAAGCCTGCGACAAGACAAATAACGACCGATAAAAGCTTGCCCTTAAAGCTCTTTGGCAGAATTATGTAGTAGGTCAGCGCGCCGAATATACCAAGCACGAGGAATGCACCGAAGTGACCGATGGATTTTCTGATGGTATAGTAGAAGTTCTCCATAGTATCCTTTAGGGTGATGCGCTCTACGGTAAGCAGGAAGGACTCCTCGGTGGTCTTGCCATCGTAGGAGGTAGAAATCGTGATAGTGGTGCTTCCGCCCGAGACAGCTTCTATAACTCCGTCCTGACCGATCTTTGCTACTTTTTCGTCTGATGAGGAGAAAACAACCGTCTGCACTGTGGCGCTTTTGTCAAGGGTGGCAATAACCTTGCCGCTCTCGCCCTGCTTGATAAGGTAATTATCTCCATCCTTGCGAAGCCCCTCAATCTTGAGAGTGATGCTTTCCGACAGCACCTCCTTTACGGTGATGCTGATGCTTTGCTCAATGCCTTCGCTGCATCTTGCGGTTATCGTCACATTTCCTGCCTTGTGACAGGTGACAATGCCCTTTTGTGATACCGTCGCCACTGTCTCGTCCGAGCTGTACCAGATAGTATCGCCGTCAGCTTCATCAGGGTAGAACTTTGCCGAAAGCTTTACGGTAGAGCCTATATAGCCCACGTTACTCGCCGCCTCGATTTCCAGCGACTCTACGGGGATAGAGGGAATATCGGGCTTCGGCAGGACGGTTATCTCAACGGCGGCTGACAGACTTGGATTTGCATAGGAGGTGGCTGTAATTGTCACCGTGCCCTCGCCCTTCGCAGTCAGCGAGCCGGTGTTGCTTACCTTAAGTACCTCTTCGTCGGAGGACTTCCATATGATCGACTTGTTGGATGAGTTGTCGGGAGTGAAATTGATTTCAAGTCGGTGAACGTCTCCTACGCATATTTCATCGGGAATATTGGATATTTCTATTCCTTCGATTCCAACCTCTCGAACCTTAATGAGAATACGATCGTATATCTGATTGCTTTCGGCAGATGCTACTGTGATCGTGGCTTCTCCTTCCGCTTTCGCGGTAATTTTTCCGTTGGCATACACGCGCAGGATCTCATCGTCGGACGAGGTGAATACCAACGATTGGTTATTTGCGTTTTCGGGTACAACCTTGCTACCTATCATCGCAGATTGACCGACCGTGATAGACACATCGTCAAGATCCAAGGCCTTTCCGCCAACCGTAATAGACGTAATTTTTACACTCTCTACCGCAAAGATCTCGGCCTCGGGCTTCTGTATCTCGGTGGCAACGTCGTTGAGCTTGTCGCCTACGTTATTGCTTATGTTAGAGGACTCGCTGCCGGGAGTCAGCGCCTGAACTATCAGTACAATTATAAGGCCTACGTATGCAACGATTATTCCAGCCTTGACCATAAGCTTAAAAGTTGAACCTGCCTTCATGCAGCACTCCTCCGTTAATAGACTTGATTGTTTCGGATAAAATACATTTGTAAATGATTTTTACCTATATAATACAGTATATAATTAAAAAATAATAAAAAATTCTACAATTAATCCAAAAATACGCTATTGACTTTTGTTTCTGTTTATTATATAATTAATTACACCAAAAAACCTATGGGGCCGTAAGGGTTTCGACGGGGATTTTGAGGTATGATAAGCGTGGCGGGCTGGATAATCCCGTAATAATGTCCAACCTTAAAAATAAACGACAACAATAAAGTTGCTCTTGCAGCGTAAGCTGTGACGCGGCCAAAAGTGCCGCCCGTACCGCGGATGAGGACTACGGCTTCCGCCGTGCGTCAAATTAGTAGTGAACCTGAACCGAGATTTCGCTCTTGTATCGGTCAGGCATAAAAGGGCTACCGAGGTCATAGCCTGTCTATCGGCGCTGACTGAGGGAAATTTCAGTAGATAAGACTGCCCACGGAGAAGGTTATATCAAGAGGTTTTCGGACACGGGTTCAACTCCCGTCGGTTCCACCAAACGTGTATTGGACGAACACCTACTTTTTCAGCGGCGGCTTCGCCGTAAAGGTTTCGCTCTGATACGAACAGAAAAACGCCATCTTAGATAAAAGTCTAAGGTGGCGTTTTTCTGTTCGTGAAACCGTTTTAAACTGTTGGTGGTTCTTGCATTGGAAAGCCTTGAATCTCGAAACCTGTGGAAATCAATTTCGCCTTGAAGTCATTCTCAAATTTGTTGATTTTTGTTTTATCAACAACGATAACAAGGTTCTTTCGAGCTCTTGAACAACCAACGTAGAATAATTTATAAGCTGTCAGAATGCCTTCAAGCGTTGTAATCTTAAAAATCTTTTGAGCATTGCCAACATTGCTTTTCCCTAAATATGTTGTAAAATCATTCTTCAATAATGCTTCAAAGAGTTTATTACCTTGATATTTATTCAAAACTTGATTACTATATTCGGCAAGGAGATTCTTGTTCGTTTCATTCTTATTGTGAGTTTCAGCATTGAGTTCACTTGTTTTCATACCCAGCTTTGCTTCGACTTCCATTATTATTTTGCTATATGAATAAAACAAG
>JAFWXZ010000030.1 GCA_017522795.1 Clostridia bacterium
CAAAGCTGCTTTCGCTTATGAAAGAGCAAAATCTGATTTAAAGGATCTATTATGAACATTTTACTTAACGGTATTTCAGGATATATGGGCAGAGAGGTAAAGAAGCTTTGCGACAGCGGTTATCGCGGCGCTGCCCTTGCCTTCGGAGTTGATCCCTGCCCCGCTGACGTGGATGCAGTGGTTTATCCCAGCCTTGACGACGTGGTGACGGTTGAGGGAGTTGACTGTATAATCGACTTTTCGCATCACTCGGTGACACCCGCACTTCTTGATTTTGCTGTGGAAAACCGACTTCCCCTCGTGCTTTGCACCACGGGACACACCGAGGATGAGATCGAGCTTATTCACAGGGCGGCGGACAGTATTCCCCTGTTCTACTCGGGCAATATGTCGCTTGGCGTGGCGCTGCTTATCGAGCTGGCGAAGACCGCGGCGGCAGCCTTTCCCGAGGCGGAAATAGAGATAATTGAAAAGCACCACGACCGAAAGGTTGACGCGCCCAGCGGAACGGCGCTTATGCTGGCTAACGCAATATGCGAGGTGCGCCCCGAGCTGCACGCTAACTGTGGCAGAAGCGGTCAGGGCAAGCGCGCCAATGATGAGATCGGCATACACTCTATCAGAATGGGTAATATCGTCGGCGAGCACGAGGTTATCATCGGCACGGGCAGCCAGACCATAAGCCTGAAGCACGAGGCGCACAACCGCGCGCTCTTTGCCGAGGGTGCTATCGCGGCGGCGGCATATCTCACAAGTCAGTCGGCGGGCCTTCACGATATGAAGAGTATGCTCTCCCCTGCAAAGGCTATCAGCGCAAAATAAAATTCAAGGATTTAATATGAGAATTGGTATTTACGGTTATGGAAATTTAGGCAGAGGGGTTGAATGTGCCATAGGAGCGCACACCGACGCTACCCTTGTGGGCGTGTTCACAAGACGCGCACCAGAGAGTGTTAAGACTGTGAGCGGCGCGCCCGTTTACCCTGCACAGAGCATAACCGAGTTTAAGGATAAAATTGATATACTTATCATCTGCGGCGGAAGTGCTACGGATCTGCCCGAGATGACTCCCGCGCTGGCGAGAGATTTCAACGTGGTGGACTCCTTTGACACCCACGCAAAGATCCCCGAGCACTTCAAAAAAGTAGACGAGGCGGCGAGGAAAAACGGTCATATCGCGCTTATCAGCGGCGGATGGGATCCGGGACTTTTCTCTGTTCTGAGGGTTTATTCCGAGGCAGTACTGCCAAATGGCAAGGATTACACCTTCTGGGGCAGAGGCGTCAGCCAGGGACATTCAGATGCTATAAGACGCATTGACGGTGTGCTTGATGCAAGGCAATATACAGTTCCCGTGCCCGAGGCGATCGGCGCCGTAAGAGGTGGAGATTGCCCCGAACTTACCACCCGTGAGAAGCACAAGAGAGAGTGCTACGTCGTGGCGGCAGAGGGGGCTGACAGGGCGAGAATTGAGAAGGAAATCAAGGAGATGCCCAACTACTTTGCCGACTATGATACCAGCGTGACCTTTATCAGCGCAGAGGAATTGGCGGCAAATCACAGAGGTCTGCCCCACGGTGGATCGGTTATAAGAAACGGTGCTACGGGCTTTGACGGTGAGAACAGCCATACGGTAGAGTTCAGCCTTCGCCTTGACTCCAACCCAGAGTTTACCGCCAGCGTGCTTGTGGCTTATGCAAGGGCGATATACAGAATGCACGGCCGCGGCGAAGTTGGCTGTAAAACGGTGCTTGACATTGCGCCTGCGGATATGTCGCAGATGTCAGCTGAGGAATTAAGAGCAAGGATGCTTTGATGAGTGCAGAGTGCAGTGAGCAGACAGAAACAGTTAATAACTGTTTCTGCCGTAGCGAATGCGCAGAAACAAGGAGTAGCGGAAGCCGAGTGTATCGAGGCGAGCGATACGACTATGTTTCAAGAGTTAGTGCAGAGTTCAGAGTGCAGAATTAATAAAGGATATAAAATGATTATTACTCAAAAAACAGATATGATATGTGAAAATCTGAGGAGAAACAGCGACGGTGAGCTTTGCTTTGCAGGTATGCCGCTCTCCCCTCTTGCCGAGAAATACGGCACTCCTCTCTACCTCTACGATGAAGATCGGGTACGCCATAACTGCCGCAGCTATATTGAGGCTGTGCGCGAGGGATTTGGCGAGACGGCAAGGGTTATGTACGCCTCCAAGGCGGCGTCCTTCAAGCAGCTTTACCGAATTGTAAAGGAAGAGGGACTTGGGGTTGACGTTGTGTCCTGCGGTGAGATATACACCGCGGCTCTGGCGGATTTTCCTCTTGAAAACGCATATTTTCACTCCAACAACAAGACCGACGCGGATATAGAATTTGCCATCAGTCGAGGCGTAGGCTACTTTGTAGTTGATAACGCAGAGGAGCTTTTTGCCATCGACGAAATAGCCGCAAAGCACGGCATAAGGCAGAAAATAATGCTTCGCATTACCCCCGGTATTGATCCACACACCTATGCGGCGGTTGCCACGGGCAAGGTGGACTCAAAGTTCGGCTCGGCTATCGAGACGGGACAAGCCAAGGCTATCACGTCGCTTGCGCTGACCTTTGACAACCTGGAGCTTTGCGGCTTCCACTGTCACGTTGGCTCGCAGATATTCGATGGTGAGGTATATCTTGCCACCTCGAGAGTAATGCTTCGGTTTATCGCGGATATGGAGAGAGAGCTTGGCTTTATCTGCCGCGACCTTGACATTGGCGGCGGCCTTGGCGTAAGGTATATCGAGAGCCAGCCTGTAATTAATATTAAGGAAACTATTCTGACGGTTGCCGATGAGATGAAGCGTGAGGCGGCGCGCCTTGGCATCACTCTGCCCCGCATCTCGCTGGAGCCCGGCAGATCTATCGTTGCCGACGCGGGACTGACCCTCTACACCGTTGGCACGGTCAAGCGCATCCCGGGCTATAAGACCTACGTTTCGGTTGACGGCGGAATGACCGACAACCCGAGATATGCCCTCTACGGCTCGCCATACACTATTCTTCCCGTCCTTGACGGTGAGGGAGAGCGCGAGAGCTGCTCGGTGGTTGGCAGATGCTGTGAAAGCGGTGATATTCTCCAGGAGAACGTACAGCTTCGTGCCGATACAGAGCGCGGCGACCTGCTCGCCTGCCTTACCACAGGCGCGTACCATTACTCAATGGCATCAAACTATAACAGAATTCCAAGACCTCCCGTAGTAATGCTGAAGAATGGCGAAAGCTATCTCGCGGTAAAGCGCGAGAGTCTTGAGGATATCATAAAATTAGACATATAAAAGATAAAGCCCAAGCGGAAAGCTTGGGCTTTTACTATTAATAGCTTCAATTCAAAAAGAATACTCCGATGGCACAAAGGAAGATAAAAACGGCGGCGCAGATGCTGAAATAGGCGAGCTTTCTGCTTTTGTTCCAAAACATATATGCCTGACAAAGCATCGTCACGCCCATAAGAGGCACTGCTACGTTTATCGCCTTATCCCAAACGTTGAAAATCTGCAGGATTCCCAAAGCAAGCACCAATGAGCTTACGACAAGAGAAATAACCGACACTACTCTGTCTAATATAGGAATATCCTTCCATTTTGTTTTCATAAAAATACCTCCAAACTATTTAATAAAGGTCACCTTATCAGCGGCAAGAAGCTTTTCCTCTCTGCCGTTTTCATCTACTCGAAGAATATGAGAGCCGTTGGAGATAAGGATACTGCCGTCAGTACAGATCTTATATGCAGCGACGCCCGATCTGATCAGGGTGTCATTTCCGTCCTTATCAAGACGGCGAAGCTCCCAGGAGCGAGGAATTATGCCGGGATTTTTGTCACCGCGGCGAGCATTCTCCTTCAGCTCACGCTCGGCATTGATAAGATTGCCGTCGATCATAAGCTGATCGTCGCTCTTTTGCTTTACGTCAGAGCGGGAAAGGGTTTTTCCCGAATATTTAGCCGAAAAGACGTTGAGGAAACCGAAAAGCGCCTGAAACAGTCTTACAGGGAGCATCAAGATATCGGCAAGGCAACCAAAGGATGAGCCGCCCGAATTATATTTATATGGCCTGCGTATGTAGTATAGCGAGCCGTCGGGTGCGTTAAAAGGCGAGGTGAAATTATAGCCGTTATCCGAAAGAAGCTCATCAAGACGTCCCTCGCTGATATCAAGCAGGCAGATGGCGGACGGACCAAGAGTGACCGAGGATGAAGAATACATCTCATCTACCATCTGACTGATGCCTCTCGGAGCATTTTTCTCATCGGGCGCAGTTTTTTCATTCTCGGGAAGTCCTGCGGAGCAAAAGTATATTTTATTGCTGTCGGTGGCAGACCATACGGGCGAGCTGTCGCGCACGTGTCCCTCGGTATAAGTGTCAAACCTGCCTGTAGTGAGATCGAGAACACCGATGTGGCTCTCCCCTGCAAATGCCGCCGATGCTACAAGGCGATCGCCTTTTATGTCAAAGCTTCGGTAGGCTGTACTGCTGCTACAGAGGACGATGCCCTCGCTCTCGCTTTCGGCGCTTTTACGGTAGATGCCGTTAGTGCTGTCAATATCTATAGAATAAAGGAGATTTCCCTTGTACTCTCCCACGCAGTTTACGCGAGAGAAAATAGAGCTGACAGCCTCCGATGCGCTGGCGTGAGGCATTGCGCTACCAGTAAAAGCAGCGCCCTGTCCGTTGTATTTCCACTCATTCTGCTCTGCTCTTGACCTGACCTTTGAGATATAAGAGTCAAGTACCCAAGAGCTTATTTCCTTGGAATTCTCACCGTTAAAACGGTACATTTTTCCGTCTTGAATATAATAGAAGGAGTTTTTCATAGCTTTTTCTCCTGCTTTGAATGAATTTTATTATCTGTAATCCACAAGCTCGCAGAACTCGTCGATCTGCTCCTTCATAGATTCAAGGCCCGATCTCCAGAAGTTCACGTCGGTAAGGTCAATGCCGCAGACGAGCGCCGCATCCTCAACGGTGCTGGTGCCTGTAGCGCGGAGCATCTTCTTATAGGTCTCAACAAAGGGCTTGCCCTCCTCAAGATACTTTGCATAGATGCCACGGGCAAAGAGCGCGCCGAAGGCGTAAGGATAGTTGTAGAAGGAAAGTCCGCCACTGTAATAGTGTCCCTTGCAGAGCCACATATAGGGGTGGAGAGTGTTCTCGTCAAGGCCGTCGCCGTACGCCCGTCTTTGTGCGTCGAGCATAAGCTGGCACATACGATCGGCAGAGAGGAACTCGGTGGGGCGGGCAGCAAAAACGCTTGCCTCAAAGAGATAACGGGAGTAGATGTCCACGATAACCTGAGTTGCATCCATAAGCTGACTCTCAATAAGAGCAAGCTTGGTATCGCGGTCGGTACACTCTGCGATAGCGGTGTTCATAACGAGGGTTTCGTTAAAGGTGGACGCGGTCTCTGCCACGGGCATAGAATAGTCGCGATTGAGGGGAGAATTCTTATACACCTGTCTGTCGTGGAAGGAGTGACCAAGCTCGTGAGCGAGGGTGACGATATCCGAGAAGGAGCCGTCAAAGTTGGTAAGCACTCTGCTCTGTCCCGCGCAGTGTACGGCACAGTCGAAGGCTCCGCCTACCTTGCCCTCGCGGGGGAAGAAGTCGATCCAGGAGTTGTCAAACGCCTCTTTTACCATATCGTGAAGCTCGGTATCAAACTTTCCGAATATGCCGAGAAGATAGTCGCGGGCATCCTCGGTGGTGTACTTCTTATCGCTCTTGCCCATAGGAGCAAAGAGGTCGTACCAGGGGAGTCCGCCCTCGTGACCAAGGGCGTGAGCCTTTGCGCGAAGATACCTGCGGAAAGCGGGCATATACTCCTGCATTGCGGTGAGAAGCGCATCCAGGGTTTCCTGCTTCATAGCGGAGTTGTCAAGCGCCTTTGCAAGAGGAGAAGCATAGCCGCGGCGGGCAGCCTCTCCTATAACCTGGAGCTTAATTGAGTTGAGGGCAAATGCGGTCGCGGTTTCGATCTGAGGATATGCGGCAAGCTCTGCTTCAAAAGCCTCGCGACGAACGGTAGCATCGGGATCGTAGGCAAGATTTCTCACGCCGGATAGGGTGATCTTATCCCCCTTATAATCAACCTTCAGCGAGCTTGTAAGGCTGGACTGCAGATCGCTCCAGGCAGATGCGCCCGAGATATTCATCTCGCTGAACAGAGCCTCCTCGGCATCAGAGAGCAGATGCTTTGAGTTCTTGACGATGGTAAGCAGACGGTAGGAATGTTCCTTGAGTAGAGGATTCTTATCAATAATTTCCTCAATATTTTCAATTTTTGCTATTGCCTTATTGGTAGCGGCAGAGGGGGCGGCAACGGCAGAAAGCTTGCCCATCAGGACACCCATCGTACCCTGCGCCTCGGTGTCGGCGGTATTTGCGCTGTAGCGGAGATTTGCATAGATAAAGAGCTTCTCTGCAAGTGCGTTTACCTTTGTTTCAAGCTTGATATAGCCTACGAGAAGCTCCTCGGGAGTGAGGCTCGAAAGCTTTTCGCTGAAGGCGATGACCTCGGAAATTGCTTCGTCAAAGGCTGCCATATCGGCCTGAAATTCGGGGGTATCAAAGCCACTATAAAGTATGGAAAGATCCCATTGTTTGTTCATAATATTAATTCCTTTGTTATTTATTTGAGGCGGTCTGTGAAAGACCGCCTGTGTATTTACTTCTCCACCTTTTCGGAGTTGCGCTCCTCAAGGTCGGACACGATCTGTGCGTAGAGCTTCTCGTCGATCTTAAACTTCTTCTGATAGAGGAAGAATCCGACTAAAATGCAAACAAGAGGCAGAATCATCATAGAAATCTTCATAATCCATATCGCGCTGCCGGGAATGGCATTGATTATCGCCTGCTCGTTTGCGGGATTATCCGCGATCTCATTTGCAATGGCGTTAAGTCCGGATATGATAAGAGTACCCGAAACCACGCCCTTGCTTACCGCGCCGCCAAACTGATTGATGAAGGGCTGAACGGCGAAGGACGCCGCTTCATTACGCTTGCCAAGCTTCCACTCGCCGTACTCAACCGCATCCGCAAGGAAGAGGAGCATAAGCAGCTGGATAAACGCCTGTGCGAAGAACAGACCAAGGCCTGCGATAACGATAAGAGGAATAAGCTCAAAGGAGAGGAAGAAGATTATGTAGGAAACGGTAACGGCGATCATAGAGCCGGTGTAAAGCTGTTTTCTGGTAAACTTCTTTCTGAACAGGGGGAATACCGACAGCGCGGTAAGCTGAGCAACCGCGAGAACTGCCGCGAATACCATATACATTCCCTCGTCCTTATATGCGTACTTGAAGTAGTAGGTACCAAAGCCCGTGGTGGTGCAGTAGCCGATCATAAAGAGCACCATAGAAACTGCGGTGACCATAAGCTGATCGTTGCCGACGAGGGCACGCCAGAGATCCTTAAGAGAGGTGTGCTCTGCTCTCTCCAGCTGGCTTCTGTCCTCCTTAACACCGATAAGGGTGATGGACTGGAAGAGGATCATAATAACCGCAACGATAATAGCAAAGCCGAAGTAAATGTCGCGGTCGTTATCACCGAGGAAGGAGAACATAGAGGGAACGTTAAGGTAAATTAGTACCATAGCGAACATACCTACGTTAGCGCAGATTCTTGCGAATGCGCCAACGCCCTCGCGGACGGTCTGATCCTTGGAAATAGCGGGCATAAGTGACCAATATGCAATGTCGTTCAGCGAGAAAAAGATGCTGAAGAGGAGATAGGTGACTGCAAGAAGAATAATGTGAGTAGTTTCACTCATTTCAAAGTTGTGGAACATAAGCACGGTGAGAACCGCCGTACCGATCATACCTACGAAGATCCATGGCTTGAATTTTCCCCACTTTGTCTTGGTGTTATCAACGATAGCGCCAACGAAGGGGTCGATTATTGCGTCAAATACGCCAAAGCAGGTGAGCAAAACGCCAACCGCGGCAAGTCCGCTGTCAGAAAAGGTGACAACGTCTGTCAGGTGTACGAGAAGGTACATGCTTACGAGCGAATAAAGCGCGTCGCGGCCTACGGTACCGAGACCGAAGCATATTTTGTTGAGATTGATTCTTTTTTTATCCATTACTGTTCTCCTCTGTTTTTTCTTTTATAACGTAAAGGCTTGAGCCATAGTCACCGAGAATGCGAAGGTTTGGATCATAGCCCGAGCCCTCGTACTGCATTGCAAGATTTATTCCCTCCGAGAGCATAGCACCGGAGGCGGTATAGCGCTCCTTGCCGTCCTTCATAGCGAAGTAGCGGTCGACAGTGCGGAGAATAAATCCGTCGGGATTTAAATGAACGGGAGTAATGTGCTTGATAAGACCGCCAAAGCGTCTGATACGCAGATACTGATCTCTCGACTCTACCGTGTAGAGCTTTTCGGGATCAAGGCCGGGCACGTCAAGACGATCTCTGCCGGGGCAGGAATCCTTGCATCTCTGGTAGATTGCAGCAAGGATTTTGCCGTCCGAGGTAATCTGCCAGGAAATTTCATCAGGATTTTTAAGTTTCACCTTTTTCAGTCTGCCATACTGGAAGTCGCGGCGGTATTGTTTATAGAAGGAGATCTGCTCCTTTACCTGCCTGCGCTCAGCGGGGGTAAGCTCGCCAAAATCAAGCTCATAGCCCAGGACACCGAATGCCGCCACGTTAAAGCGGGTGGATATGGGAGTGTCCCTGAGCGTCTGCGCGTGGGGCGCCATGGAAACGTGGGCAGATACGGTGGACTGGGGGTAGAAGTTGTATATTCCGCCCTGAATGTCAAGTCGCGCGATAGGATCGGTGTTATCCGATGTCCATATCTGCGGTGAGTAGCAAAGCATACCGAGGTCAAAGCGGTTGCCGCCCGAGGAGCAGCTCTCAAAGAGGATATTCTTATGTCTTACGTAGAATATTTCGTGAAGCACCTCGTAAAGACCGAGAATATAGCGGTGGAAGAACTCGCCCTGCTGCTTTAAGGTAGACGAATACATATCGCTGATATGGCGGTTGTAATCCCACTTAACGTACTCGATATTAGCGCCCTTCAGCACTCTGTCAACGCTTTCGATTATGTACTCTCGCACCTCGGGTCTTGTGAGATCGAGGACAAGCTGATTTCTGCCAAGGGTAAGCGCCCTGCCCTCTATGCTTATCGCCCAATCGGGATGGGCGCGATAAAGGTCGCTGTCGGGATTGACGCACTCGGGCTCAAACCAAAGTCCGAACTTCATTCCCATCTTGTTTACTTTATTTGCGATATATTTGATGCCGCCGGGTAGCTTTTTGCGATTCTCCACCCAGTCGCCAAGTCCTGCAAGATCGCTGTTGCGCTTGCCGAACCAGCCGTCGTCAAGGACGAACATCTCAATTCCTAGCTTTTTTGCCGACCTTGCAAGCGCTAGGATCTTGCTTCGGTTAAAATTGAAAAAAGTCGCTTCCCAGTTATTGAGAACGATGGGACGGTCTGCACCCTTATGCTCGCCTCTGACGATGTGCTCGTTTACAAAGGCGTGCATATTCTCCATCATACCGTTAAGGCCGCCGTGAGAATAGGTCATGACCGCCTGAGGTGTGACGAAGCTCTCGCCCTGACTAAGCTTCCAGAGGAAGCAATGGGGATTTATACCCGTCATAACGCGGGCGGTGTCAAAGGTAGAGCGCTCTGCGGCGCTGTAATGGTTTCCGCTGTAAATAAGGTTAAAGCCGTAAACCTTGCCCCGCGACTCGTCAGCACCCTGCTCCACGAGAGCAAAGGCGGGATTGTGCTTATTTGATGACGCACCGACTGTGGACTCGTTCACGAGAATGCCGCACTCAAGATAGCGGCGATGCTCGCTCGCCTCCTTACCCCAGTCGCCGTCCAGGGTAAGCATATCGTAATTTGCCTCGGCAAGATCGAGCATAAGGCTCATAAGCTTGCGGATATAGAGCGGCTCTGCGTTGCCGTTTATAAGCTCGACGTTTCGGCAGATAACGTCGCACTCCTCAAATACCACGTAGTTAAGCTTGAGGCTGATATCCGAGAACTTCTTGTCCTTTAAGGTGATCTCAAGAGTTTTAGCCTCACCGTAGGCGGTGGGGAGAGCTTCGGTAGTATATGCGCCGTCAATAATGCGGTGGCTGTCGTACACGAAATCGGTGACGAAGGTGCCGTCGGGCATAAGCAGCTCCATAGGAGAATGGCGGTAATCACCGCGACCGATGCCCGAATATTCAAGCAGATTTCTCTCAAGGAAGAAATTACTTCCCTCGGTCTTTACCGTGCTGCCAAGGTCAATGGTGTTCTTCATAGCAGCGGCGGTAAAATCGACGTCGGTCAGCCTGCGACCGTAGTAAAGATGCTCGGGGTAGCCCTCGTTCAGTCGAAAGGCGTAGGTTGTGGATTTAGTGTCAAGCTTGAAAAGCTGATCCTTTACGCTGATCATAGCCTTCCTCCTTTGTTATTTCAGAATATCGGTAAAGAGCGCCTTTACGTTGTCCTCGGTCTCGTCGAGGGGACGATCGTTTACGAAGTAATAATCGTATTCATAGTTCTCTACCATATCGTCCGCCGCGTTGCCGTATGCGCCAGCTCTGCTTCGGCTGCCGCCTCTGACAAGCAGGGTTTTGGCAGCGCCGTCGGTTGCGCGAACAAACTTCTCGATCTCCCAGGGCTCTCTGATATGGACGAAAAGTATCTGCTCGTCGGTGAGAAGGAACTCGCGGTAAACCGCGGTTGCCCACTTTGTCGGGAACTCGTTATACTCAGCGGTGAGCGTTTTCAGATCGTGGAGGAACTTACGCGCCCTGTCATCCTTTACTCCCGTCCAGCCGCAGAAGGTGGCGATCTCCTTTATAGGATCGACGGTAGATATATTTCTAACCTTAAAATGCTTCGCGGCAAGGTCGCAGATAGTATCCTTACCTACTCCGCCCGCGCCGTTTATTACAATGACAACCTTATTCATTTGTCTGACCTGCCTTATTTTGTTTCTTTTTATATAATAACATATATTCAAACTAAAGTCAATGGAATAATTAAATAGGGGTGGATTTAATTATTTTCAGGTTTTCTCTTTACTTTTTCGGAAAAATGATATATAATTTTATTGATACTATTTTTTGAGGTGAGGCAATGTTAGTAGAAAGATTTGGCAGACTTAAAAATCGCGCGATGGTTGAAATCATCACGATAGGTAATGAGAGCGCAACGCTGAGGATCCTTACATACGGCGCGAGGATACACTCCTTTATGGCTTACGGAGTCAGCATTGTGGGCGGATATGAATGCATCGAGGAATACGAGGCAGACGACTCTTATCAGGGCGCTGTGGCCGGACGCGTTGCAAACAGAATTGCGGACGCGCAGTTCACCATGGACGGCGCGATATATATGCTTACCGATAACGATAACGGCAACTGCCTTCACGGCGGCGAGGGCTTCAGCAATCAGGTATGGTATATTGACGAGGAGGGCGATAATTACGTTGTTCTCGGATACACCTCGATTGACGGTGAGGACGGCTTCCCCGCAGGTGTAGAGGTAAAGGTTAAGTATACCCTTGTGGACGCTACGGTGATTATTGAGTACAGCGCTATTCCCGACGGAAAGACTCCTATTGCCTTGACTAATCACTCCTACTTTAACCTTAACGGCTTCGGCGGTGTGATCGACGATCATATCGCGACCATCTTTGCAGACAAGTATACCGAGGTTGGAGAGAATCTGATTCCCACGGGGGAAAGACCTTTGGTTGAGGGTACGCCCTTTGACTTCCAATTTCCAAAGAGAATGGGTGAATGTTTTGGAGACGAGGTTGACGGATACGACCATAATTTTATACTCTGCCCTGATTTTTCAGAAGAATTTAACGGAAAGAACGTTCCCCTTGGCGCAAGTGTGACTAATGAAAAGCTTGTCCTTAACGTATACACCGACCAGCCGGGACTGCAGTTCTACACCGGCAACTTCCTCGGCGGCAAGCCTGATTTCGCAAACGAAGTGGAGAGGATCAAGCACGGCGCATTCTGCCTCGAGGCGCAGACCGAGCCTAACTGTGTAAACAACGGCATCGGCTTCTACGATGCCGGCGAGGAGTATAGACAGACAACCGTATATGAGGTTAAAAAATCTGAAAATAAGTATTGACTTTTGTATTTCCTTGTGATACAATCTATGTATTATTAAAGCAATGACGAGAACAAGTAGATGCTTAAGCGGAAAACAGAAAGCTGCCGGATGATGAGAGGCGCGTGAGTTTATTGCATTGAATACATCTCCGAGTGCGCACCGAAGCCCGTTCTATCGGGTGTGTAGGCTGCGACGGGTATGCCCGTTATAGCGAAATGAGGTAACTCTGCACTCTGCATTTTGCACTCTGCACTTTTACAAATCAAGGTGGTACCACGTATTTTACGTCCTTGGGGATATTATCTCCAAGGACTTTTTTATTTGCAAAAAAATAAATTATATAGAGGTAAAGAAAATGAAAATCTATGAGGAACTTGTTGCCCGCGGACTGATCGCGCAGGTGACGAATGAAGAAGAGATCAGAAATATGATCAACGAGGGCAAGGCTACCTTCTACATCGGCTTTGACCCCACGGCAGACTCGCTGCACGTAGGTCACTTTATGGCGCTCTGCCTTATGAAGCGACTTCAGATGGCGGGTAACAAGCCTGTTGTGCTTATCGGCGGAGGAACTGCTATGGTCGGCGACCCCTCGGGCAGAACCGATATGCGTCAGATGATGACCACCGAGACGATCCAGCATAACGTTGACTGCTTCAGAAAGCAGATGGAGCGCTTTATCGACTTTGGCGAGGGCAAGGCTATCCTTGTAAATAACGCCGATTGGCTTCTCGATCTCAACTACGTTGACGTTCTGCGCGACGTCGGCGCTTGCTTCTCGGTAAACAGAATGCTCTCTGCAGAGTGCTATAAGCAGAGAATGGAAAAGGGTCTTTCCTTCCTTGAATTCAACTACATGATCATGCAGTCATACGACTTCTATCATCTCTACAAGACCATGGGCTGTAATATGCAGTTCGGCGGTGACGACCAGTGGTCAAATATGCTTGGCGGTACTGAGCTTATTCGCCGCAAGCTTGGCAAGGATGCGTATGCTATGACTATTAATCTTCTCCTCAACTCCGAGGGCAAGAAGATGGGTAAAACGCAGTCGGGCGCGGTTTGGCTTGACCCCGCAAAGACCTCTCCCTACGACTTCTATCAGTATTGGAGAAACGTTGCCGACTCCGATGTGCTTAAGTGTATTCGTATGCTCACCTTCCTTCCTCTTGAGGAAATCAACAAGATGGATACTTGGGAAGGTGCACAGCTCAATACTGCAAAAGAGATCCTTGCCTATGAGCTCACAAAGCTTGTACACGGTGAAGAGGAGGCAACCAAGGCTCAGGAGCAGGCAAAAGCGCTCTTCGGCGCAGGCGGTGAAGCAGACGCTCCTACAGTTTCTATGCTTGATGAGGACTTCTATATCGAAGGCAAAACCGACATCCTTACAATTCTTGTAAGATCAGGCCTCGTCAAGTCTAAGTCCGAGGCACGTCAGGC
>JAFWXZ010000031.1 GCA_017522795.1 Clostridia bacterium
CAGGCGTGATCTTCACGCAACCCGTACCGAAGCCGATCTCAACGTTCGTCGGCGATCACGGGGATCTCTCTGCCGACGGCAGGGAGGATCAAGGTCTTTCCGATCAGGTGCTTCATGGCCTCGTCTTCGGGATTGACGGCAACGGCGGTATCACCGAACATAGTCTCGGGACGGGTGGTAGCGATCTCAACGTAAGCGTCCTCGCCCTTGATGGGGTACTTGATGTGCCAGAAGAAGCCGGGCTGATCCTTATACTCAACCTCTGCGTCGGAAAGGGCGGTAAGGCATCTGGGACACCAGTTGATAATTCTGTGTCCGCGGTAGATAAGTCCCTTGTTGTAAAGGTTTACGAACACCTCGCGAACCGCTCTCGAGCAGCCCTCGTCCATAGTAAATCTCTGTCTTGACCAGTCGCAGGAAGCGCCGAGCTTCTTGAGCTGACCTGTAATTCTTGCCTCGTAGGAGTCCTTCCAAGCCCAAACGCGCTCAAGGAACTTCTCTCTGCCGAGATCGTAGCGGGAAAGACCCTCGTCAACGCGAAGTCTCTCCTCAACCTTTATCTGTGTTGCAATACCTGCGTGGTCTGTGCCGGGAACCCAAAGGGTAGAGTATCCCTGCATTCTCTTGGTACGAACCAGAATGTCCTGCAGAGTCTCGTCAAGAGCGTGTCCCATATGCAGCTGACCTGTGACGTTTGGCGGAGGAATAACGATAGAGAAGCTGGGCTTCTTGTCATCCGCATCGGGCTTGAAATAGCCCTTTTCACACCAGTCACCGTATATCCTGTCCTCAAACTCGGCAGGATTGTAGTTTTTTGCAAGTTCTTTTCTCATTTTATTTTCTTCCTTTCGGTAATTTAACAAATAAAAAACCCAAGCGGCACTAAGTACCGCTTGGGACGAAAAAATCCGTGTTACCACCCAAATTCAGAGCAAAAAAAGCTCCCTCATTGACGCATATAACGCTGCTGACCGTCGGGTTCTAATAAGCAAAATGCCGTTCTTCCCGAATACTCTCGGCTACCTTCGCGCCTTGTCCCGATGCGCTTTCACCAACCGCGCACTCTCTGCCGAGCCATACAGCACTACTCCTCCGAGAGAGGAAAATCCTAATAACAAATGTATTTTATCACATCAATCTTTTTTTGTCAATACTTAATATAAAATATTAAATCTCATTTTGAAATCAAAGCAAACCCAATACTATTGACAAATAAAATAAGACATGGTATACTTAAATAAAAGGGCGTATCCCTGCAAAATAAGAACGAAACGCAGAAGCGGGGAATTTATCTCGTTTTCTGCATTTTTTGTTTTTTGTAAATCACAATAACGTTTTGGATGTATCTAAATAAGGAGACTTATGCCGATGGTCTAATTTATTCGTTCCATTACATATAACGGCACTACAATTACCTACGACCAGATAGGCAATCCCTTGTCCTACTATAATGGAAGCGCTTACACGTTCACTTGGACTGGCAGACAGCTCACCGGAGCAGCTAAAGGCTCGACTAACTAAGGCTCAAGCAAGAGGGTTGGAACAATACTATATGCTTTTATACCATACTATAAACATTGCCAATCCAGCAAATAACCAGATTAACGGGATAAGTTTAAAAATCCTAAGTTAAATATTTATTCAAAAGCAGTATTTGATTATTTCGAAAATAAAGTAAGTAATGAATTTCTAAATTGGTTGGGGGTATAGCTATGGGTACATGGAAATATGGTATCTATGATAATGATGTGGCACAGGATATAAAAGAAGAATATATTGATTTGCTAAAGCGCGGAATGAATAGCACGGATGCAACAAAAATAGTAATTTCTAGAAACCAAGACATTCTTGATGATATTGATGAAGCTCCAATCTTTTGGTTTGTTTTAGCAGATATTCAATGGGAATACGGTATTCTCGAGGATGCAGTTAAAAACACGGCTTTAAATTACCTGAATTCTGATGATCTTTTGGATCAATGGGAATGCGTGAATCCTAAATTAGCCATGAAAAGGAAGGAAGTTTTATTATCTCTAAAAGAGAAGCTTCTTTCTACAAATCCTTCACCAAAGAAAATATCTATTCCAAAACTATATCAATGTCAGTGGAAAATTGGGGATGTTTATGCGTATCCGTTATTAAGTGATTATGCCAAGGAAAAAGGACACCAAGGAGAATATTTTCTTTTCTATAAAATAGGAGAAAGAACTTGTCATCCGGGACACATTATTCCTGTTGTATGGGCAAAAATCACTAAAGGTGGAAGATTACCTACCAATGTGGATGAGTTCAATGAGTTAGAGTTTATTCAAACTCGTACAACATTATATGAGCAAAGATTTTTCCCATTTAGCGGTAACAGACCAATAGAAGAGCAAATAGCAGAAAAGTCGAAAAAACAATATAACAGGGATGAATACGGCCATTTGCCACATCATCAAATGGCTATTGCAAATACGTCTAAAAGAATAATTCCTAAAAATTTAGTTTATTTAGGAAACTTTAAAGGTGTAACTCCGCCTGCTATTGACAATCCTCCAACACATGAAATGCACATATCACTATTTGTGTGGAAAACGCTTGAAAACAACTTGATAGATAGATACCATTTCTACAATTTACGCGAAAGTCAAATATATTCAAAGAAGTTGTAATGTATTAACTTTTAAACTCCCACCACGGGCAACACCGTGGTGGTGAGGAGAAGTCCGTTCCAATTCCGAGTGGGGCAACCACAGCGTAAGTTATACCAACGGCGGCGGCTCAACAGGCGCACAGTACAATCCCTTCAGATACCGCGGTTATTATTACGACACCGACCTTGGAATGTACTATCTCCAGTCAAGGTATTATGATCATGAAAAAAGTGATTGTTTCTCATAGCTCCCGCAGCGTTATGCTGCGGGAATTATTTTTTCGTTTTGTTCATTAAATAATAAATACTTTAATTTATTTCACACTTACACCTTGATTTTATAGAAAAGATATGTTAAAATTGTATCGTGGGAGAATGCTCCCGCTGTTAAAATTTAGACAATTTACATAAAGGAGATACATAATGGAAGTTAGAGACGCAGCAAATGCCAAGGACGTGAAGTTCTATACTACCGACAGACTCAGAGAGGAGTTCCATATTTCAGGCCTTTTTCCCGAGGACGATATCAAGATGGTCTATAGCCATATTGACAGAATTATCGTTATCGGTATGAAGCCCATTCACAAGACGCTTACCCTCGAGGCAGGTAAGGAGCTGGCGGCTGACTACTTCCTTCAGCGCAGAGAGCTTGGCTGTATCAATATAGGCGGTGCGGGCGTTATCACCGTTGACGGTGCAGAGTATCATATGAACCCCCGCGACGGTATTTATATCGGCAGAGGCAATCGTGAGATCTCCTTCCGCAGTGACGATCCCGAGAATCCCGCTAAGTTCTATGCCACCTCCTGTCCTGCTCATACCGAGTATCCTATCGTTAAGATAGACATCACTAAGGCGCGTAAGGTGCCCTGCGGCAGCGTTGAGGATTGCAACAAGAGAGTAATTAATCAGTACATACACCCCGAGGTAATGCAGTCCTGTCAGCTTGCTATGGGACTTACCCAGCTTGATGTCGGCTCAAACTGGAACACTATGCCCAGCCACACCCACGACAGACGTATGGAGGTTTATCTCTATCTTGATATGGGTGAGAACGATGCAGTATTCCATATGATGGGCGAGCCCAAGGAAACCCGTCATATCGTTATGCACAATGACGAGGCGGTTATCTCTCCCTCCTGGTCTATCCACTCGGGCGTAGGTACGAAGAACTATTCATTCATCTGGGCTATGTGCGGTGAAAATCAGGAGTTCACCGATATGGACCACATTCAGACTAAGGAATTAAGATAAAGGAGAATATAAAAATGGCTAACACACAGATTTTCAACCTTGAGGGTAAGGTTGCTCTCATTACAGGTGCATCCTACGGCATCGGCTTTGCTATTGCAAAGGGACTTGCTGCAGCGGGCGCAAAAATCGTTTTCAATGACATCAAGCAGGAGTTCGTAGACCGCGGTCTTGCAAGCTATGCCGCAGAGGGCATTGATGCAAAGGGTTATGTTTGCGATGTCACCGACGAGGATGCTGTAAACGAGCTTGTTGCCAAAATCGAAAAGGAAGTAGGAGTTATTGACATTCTCGTAAACAATGCGGGTATTATCAAGCGTATTCCTATGATCGAGATGAAGGCGTCCGAGTTCCGTCAGGTTATCGACGTTGACCTTAACGCTCCCTTTATCGTTTCAAAGGCGGTTCTCCCCTCTATGATCAAGCAGAGATCCGGTAAGATCATCAACATCTGCTCTATGATGAGTGAGTTCGGCCGTGAGACCGTTTCGGCTTACGCGTCTGCAAAGGGCGGACTTAAGATGCTCACCAGAAACATTGCATCCGAGTACGGCCAGTACAACATTCAGTGCAACGGCATTGGCCCCGGCTATATCGCCACTCCCCAGACCGCGCCCCTCCGCGAGCCCCAGGCAGACGGAAGCAAGCATCCATTCGATAGCTTCATCACCGATACCAAGACTCCCGCAGGCCGTTGGGGTAACCCCGAGGACCTTGCAGGCCCCGCCGTATTCCTCGCATCCGAGGCATCCGATTTTGTAAACGGTCAGATCCTCTACGTTGACGGTGGAATACAGGCATACTTCGGCAAACAGCCCTCCTAAGGGGTATAAATCGCGTTATACTTCGTTGTCGGGCGACGCACTCAAATCGCCGTAGTTATCTACGGCTTCATCTCGCTTGCGCCCTTACGCCTTGTCTAACACAATTTCTCCACCCTTAGGCAGTGCCTAACCACAATATTTTCAACAAAAATAGCGTTTTTGCAACGTAAAGTTAGCAAAAACGCTATTTTTTTATAACTTTGCACTCTGCACTCTGCACTTAAAATTTAAGTCTCCCGATTTAAATTTTATACTGTCCGCTTACCACCTTGCCGAGAATACGGACGCGGTCAAGCTGGCTGCCTGTGTATCGCATAGGCTTATACGTGGGATTCTCGGGCATAAGGGTGAGAATGCCGTCCTCGCGGTTGAAGTATACGCGCTTTACGGTAGCTTCGTCATCGATAAGAACCACGGCGATCTCGCCATCGTCAACGCTCTCCTGCTTCCTGACGAAGAGAAGATCTCCGTCAAATATTCTCGCGTTTATCATACTGTCACCCCTTGCCGTGAGGCAGAAGTCGGCATATACGTCCGAGCTTGCCTTGGCGTAATATCCGTGCTCCTCACTAGCGAATATGGGCTCGCCGCAGGCAACGTTACCCAGCATCGGCAGGCTTTTTGTGCTGGCAGGGGTAAGGCTATCTTCACCTGCCTCTTTATTAATAAAGGAAGAAAATGTGCTATCCTTGTCCCAGCCCATAAGGCTTGCAGGGGTAGTGCCGAGGGCACGAGCCATCGCCTCCACCTTTTCGCTTGGAATATTGGAGATCGCACCCGTTTCGTATCTGTGTACGGTCTGGCGGCTGGTGCCGATAAGCTCGGCAAGCTGCTCGAGGGACATTCTCTTTTCTTTTCGGAGTTCTCTTATTCTTTCGGATAACAAGTGTAGCACCTCTCTTTTTTTAAAACTCAATATTATGCGCCGAGGATGAGAAAAAATACGTCGTTTCGGCGTTTTTTTGCGTTAAAAACGCGCAAAATTCTGCCGCGGTTTTTCTTCCTCGACCTTTTCTGCCTAATTATAACATATTGTCACGTAATATGCAATACTTTTTTGAAAAAAACTTAAAAATGTCACTTGACAAGTGACGATAACTGTGCTATACTTGTCACGCAATGAGCAACAAACCCGTTGTTTCACTCGACAGAAATAACATATCAGGTGACAGAAAGGAGAAAAATGTATACGTGTATGAACACAAACGAGGGGCAGCCTCCGCGGCTTTACCGAAGTCCGTCGGAGATACATCGCGATATGGTCTGCATTTCCGCAAGGATCAGAGAGAATGAGGAGATGCTTTCGGTACATAATCTGCTTATAGAGATGATACCCATCTGGGCAGAGCAGTCGCCCGAGAGGTGGATTCCCGAGATGGAGGCAACGGTTGCCGAAGCGACCGAGGCTCTTGAAAACCTACGCAGATTGCAATACGCTCTCGAGCAGCTACGCTTGGAGCTGGAGGAAGTCAGATGCATAATGAATTCTTAATTCCCGATGGGGTTGAAACGCTGATAGTCGCCCTTTGCGCCGATTATTCCCGCAGGGCAGAGGTCATTTGCAACCGCACAGCCCCCTATAACGTAATAATGGAATACAGGTTTTTGAATTACCGTATAATGAATGCGGCAATAGAAGCGGCAGGACCCCACGACGCTATGCTCTATATTCAGGACATTGGCGGAAATATCGGCTATGCCTCGAGCGATGCTTTCCATATTTCAGAGCGCACCTATAAGCGTCGAAAAAAGGAGGTGAAGTACAATATTGCAAGGCGGCTCTCGTTGATTTAATAAAAAGATTTTCACCCGCCCTGCTTTGACAATATTTTCGCGACAGGTGTGATAGAATTACCCTTGTAAAATAAAGGACGCCGTAACGAAAGGAATTGTTAAAATGCAAAAGGACGTTATTTTTTCCGAGATAGGTGATACGCTCGTGGCGCGTATCCAATGCGACGTGGATCACCACACCGCAAAACATATGCGTGAAAGCATAGACGCTATGCTGCTCAATAGAAATCCCGATGAGCTTGTGCTTGATTTTACAAGAGTGGATTTTATGGACAGCTCGGGGCTTGGACTGATACTGGGCAGGGTAGAGAGAGCAAGCTCGATAGGTGCGCAGGTCAGGATATGCGGAATGTCGCCGCGCATAATGAAGCTTGTAAAGCTTTCGGGAATTGAACGGATACAGGGCATAACCGTTGGAAAGTAAAGGAGAAAAGAAAATGAAAAAGAAAATAAACGAAATGACTCTTCGCCTGCCTGCAATAAGCATAAACGAGTCGGTTGCGCGCTCGGTAATATCCGCATTTGTTGCGGGCCTTGATCCCACGGTAGAGGAGCTTGGCGATCTGCGCTGCGCCGTCAGCGAGGCGGTGACGAACTGCATAGTCCACGCCTATAGGGGTTACCCCGCAGATGAGCCGGGGGAGATCTACATATCCGTCCGTCTTTACGATAGCAGAGAGGTGACCGTTGAGATCACCGACCGAGGCTGCGGCATTGAGGATACCGACCTGGCACGCAAGCCCTGCTT
The DNA here is from genome assembly GCA_017522795.1 of Clostridia bacterium. GTDB lineage: Bacteria > Bacillota > Clostridia > Oscillospirales > CAG-272 > UBA1740. The sequence goes on from JAFWXZ010000031.1 coordinate 7,253, forward strand.
CACCACGGGAGAGTCGGGCGAGAGATGCGGAATGGGCTTTCTCGTAATGGAGAGCTTTACCGATTACCTTAGCGTAAGGTCAAAGCGCGGTGAGGGAACCACCGTCCTTATGAGGAAAAATCTGAAGCCTTAACCGAAGAGAGTAAAATGAAAATAAAAGAAAAAAAGAGCCCCTATGACGAAAATCTTACCCTGCTTCGCGCATACCGAGATGGCGACAGCGAGGCCGGCGAGCAGCTCGCTCTGCTTAACGCCCCTCTGGTATACAGCATCGCTGGTAGATTTTCGGGGCGGGGCGCGGATATGAGCGACCTTGTGGAGAGCGGCAACATCGGACTTGTCAAGGCGATGAAGACCTTTGATTTCTCCCATGGCTGCGTCTTTTCCACCTACGCGGTTCCGCTGATTTTTGGAGAGATCCGCCGCTTTTTACGCGACGACGGAATCATCAAGGTGTCAAGAGAGGAAAAGCGGCTGTCTGCGCTTCTTTGTGCTGAGCGCGAGCGCAGGCTCTCGTCGGGCGAGGATGCAGATATCGCCTCGGTTGCCGCCGCGGTGGGTATTTCCCGCGAGGATGCTGCCTCCGCGCTTTTTGCCGCCTCTCCCGTCCGTTCACTTGACGAGTCAGCGTACGACGATGATGTCAGCACCACCCTCGGCAGCACTATATGCGACGAGGATGCCGAGATGCGTCAGTTTGACCGCTTTGCCCTTCGTATGGCAATAGAGGGACTGTCGGAGGAGCATCGAAGGCTGATAATTCTCCGCTACTTCCGCGACCTCTCCCAAACCGAAACTGCAAAGATCCTCGGATTGACGCAGGTAAAGGTCTCTCGCGAGGAAAAAAAGATTATGGAAATTCTCCGTAGAGAGCTTAGCTGATAGCAATTTTTAAAAATTTGTGAAAAATAAAGAAAACTATTGACTTTTTATACCGTATAGTATAAAATAAATGCAGTATGCGTTAGCACTCGCGCGTTATGAGTGCTAAAAAGAACAAAAGGAGATACTAAAATGACAATTAAGCCTTTATTTGATAAGGTAGTATTAAAGGCTGCCGTAGCCGAGGAGACCACAAAGTCAGGTATCCTTCTCAGAGGCAGCGCAAAGGAAAAGCCTCAGATGGCCCAGGTGGTTGCGGTAGGTCCCGGCGGTCTTGTAGACGGCAAGGAAGTAAAGATGACCGTAAAGGTTGGAGATATGGTTATCGTCGGCAAATACAGCGGCACCGAGGTAAAGCTTGACGGAGAGGAGTATTCTATCGTCA
>JAFWXZ010000032.1 GCA_017522795.1 Clostridia bacterium
ATGCGGGTGTTGCAACCGCAGGGATAACCATAGGAATCTCGGCAACTGGAATTTCGGGCTCGTCTTCAAGTGCTGTTGCGGAAACAGTATTCTCAAAGATATTTGCTTCGGTTGCAGGAATCTCGACAGGCTCCTCAACATTAGCAAACATATCTGCTACGGGATCGCTTGCAGGAGTTGCAACCGCGGGAATAACAACGGGAATTTCTGCTACAGGAATTTCAGGCTCGTCTTCAAGTGCTGTTGCGGAAACAGTATTCTCGAAGATATTTGCTTCGGTTGTGGGAATCTCGACAGGCTCCTCAACGTTAGCAAACATATTGACAACAGTTTCTGCCGCAGGTGTTGCAACCGCAGGGATAACCATAGGAATCTCGGCAACAGGAATCTCGGGTTCGTCTTCAAGTGCTGTTGCAGAGACGGTGTTCTCAAAGATGTTTGCTTCGGTTGCAGGAATCTCCACAGGCTCCTCAACGTTAGCAAACATATCTGCCACAGGATCGGATGCAGGAGTTGCAACCGCAGAGATAACCATAGGAATCTCGGCAACTGGAATTTCAGGCTCGTCTTCAAGTGCTGTTGCGGAAACAGTATTCTCAAAGATATTTGCCTCAGTTGCAGGAATCTCGACAGGCTCCTCAATGTTAGCAAACATATCTGCTACGGGATCGCTTGCAGGAGTTGCAACCGCAGGAATAACAACGGGAATTTCTGCTACAGGAATTTCAGGCTCGTCTTCAAGTGCTGTTGCGGAAACAGTATTCTCAAAGATATTTGCTTCGGTTGCAGGAATCTTGACAGGTTCCTCAACATTTGCAAACATATTGACAACAGGTTCTGCCGCAGGTGTTGCAACTGCGGGAATGACCATAGGAATCTCGGGAGCGGGTGCCATAGGCTCGTCGCGAAGCTCGGTGGCTGTCACCTTGTTCTCGCAAATAGTGGCGTTGATCTGTACTACACCATCCTCGTCTGCGGAGGTGTAAATAGTGATTGGAATATCCTTAAGATAAGATACAGGATTGGAAAGAGGCGTGACTGCCTCATCGGGAGCCGCAGGAATAGGCTCTGCAACAGGGATAACAGTATCCTCGAGGGTAGCAGGCTTATAGCTGTTCTCATAAAGAGCTGCTGCGGGAGTCACAAAGGGAATAGCACCGGGAACGCCCGATGTAATAAATGTATACGGAGAAGCGATGGGAGTTGCGGCAGGCTCTATGGGTTGAGCCTCGGTAGCATCAGGAATATGAATATTGTCCTCAAGAACAGAAGAGGGGACGTTTTCATATACGAAGGAGTTTTCAGGCTGCTTGAGCGACTCGATAAATGGAGTATCTGTAGGCTCGGCAACGTCGAAGGCAGGCTCCTCAAAAGCATTAAGATCGGAAAGGGTTATGGGATTTGCAGGAGTTGCCTCATAAACGGCATTGGAAATATCGTCCGCACGTCTGAAAGCATATGGATCTGCACCCATATTAATTGCCTTTACAGGCTCGATAGGCTCCTCGGTGATAATGAAGCCGTCAAGTCCGCGAATGGGCTTAACAGGCTCAAGCTCGCTAAGGATAGCCGCCGTTGGCTCAAGCGCATCTATGTAAACCGAGTCAGGAGCATCCCACTTAGCATCGTCAAGATCCTCGTAAAGCTTGACCGTGCCCTCGCGTTCCTCATATTCGTGAATCTTATTTCTGTTTCTGATCGCCTGGAAAATAAGGAATGAACAGATCGCCAGCGATAAGAAGGCAACTACAAGGAAGACGAATTCAAAGAAGAGCGGATCGTCCCAATAGGACTTAGGCTCACTTCCCTCTCCTCCCGTAGCTTCGGCAAAGACGGTGACTGCCATAGACATTGTCATAATTAATGCCAATACCAAGGCTATTACAAGCTTTCTGTTCTTGAACAACTTTTTCATACTCTCTCCGTTTCATCACAAGCCGCACCCCATAATGCGACAAGTGAAACAATAATTATATATATTTCGCGTGAAATAATACGCGACGCGCGCGAATATTTCTATACAGATATAATTATAGCACTATCATCGCGTAAAATCAATAGTAAATTTAAAATAAATAAAAAAAGTGGAGACTTTCGTCCCCACTTCTTTATATGAAAAAATTATTCAGCCTTGGTGTACTTCCAACCGTCAAGCTTGATGTACTCAACGCCGTCCTCTTCACCCTCGCTGTAATCGTAGGTGTTGTATTCCTCGTTGAAGGTAAGAGTGATCTTGTTGCCGTCTTCGTTGAACTTGTACTCACCCTCGATAGTCTCGCCCTTACCAAGAATGGGATTGGTGGTCTTGGTTACCTTGCCACCGATCTCGAACTTGTAGGTAACGTCACCGTTAAGAGTAGTACCGGTAAAGCTACCGGTGATGGACTTACCGCAAGAAACAAGGGTAAGAAGAGAGCATACGAGAAGTACGCATACAAGGATTGCAGATACTGTCTTTTTCATTGATAAATACTCCTTTTCAAATTTAGTCGGTGTTTTACGACTTCAAATATATTTTATCATTATCTTATGCATTTGTCAACGATTTTTTAATTAAATTTTAATTATTTTTTTACATCAATTTTTGTTGACTTTCGGGATAAGTTGTATTACAATATATGAAGTGAAAATAAAGAGGCGGTTTTATGAGGATATCTAACTTTTTTAAGCATTTTGCTCTCGTTATGCGTCACAAGTGGCGAGTATTCGTAAATTGCGCCAAGTGCGGCATTGTCTGGCGAGGACTGGTACACGATCTCTCAAAGTTCTCACCAACCGAGTTCGTTGAAAGCGTGAAATACTATCAAGGCAACCGTTCGCCCATAGGCGTATGCAGAAGAGAAAACGGCTACAGCCTTGCCTGGCTGCATCACAAGGGCAGAAACAAGCATCATATCGAATATTGGACTGATGAGGAATGTACCGTTCAGCCGCTTATGCCCTACAAATATGCCGTTGAATGCGTGTGCGACAAGCTTGCCGCGACGAGAGTTTATGCAGGGCGTGGATATTCAACCGAGCTTCCCCTGCTCCACTGGAAAAAATACGGCAACAAGGTCGGGGGAAATCCTAAGACCATGGCGTTTGTCGAGCGGGTGTTCATTGACGTTCGCGATAACGGCGAGGACTTTGTTCTAAGTAAAAAATATATGAGAAAAACCTACGACGAAATATGCAAAAAATAAGTGAAAAAATAATTATTCCGCATACGGTAGCGGAGAAAATAAAGGGCTGGGTTAAGGATAACGTAGTACTGATAGTAGCATTTTTTGCTGCGGTCATAACCTCATTTATCGTTCCGCCCGACAGCGAGTATCTCGGATATTTCGATTTCAAGACTCTCGCCTGTCTTTTCTGCGTCCTGGCAGTTGTATGCGCCCTTAGAAATATCAGATTTTTCTACACCTTGGCTAAGGCTATAGTAAGAAAATTCAGAAATGCAAAAATAGCCATTCTCGTTCTGGTATACATAACTTTTATCGGCTCTATGCTGATAGCGAACGATATGGCTCTGCTCACCTTTCTCCCTCTTGGCTACTTTATCCTGCATACCACGGGAAAGGAGAAATATCTATCGTTTGCATTTATAATGCAAAACATTGCGGCAAATCTCGGCGGTATGCTTACTCCGTTCGGAAATCCGCAGAATCTCTACCTATATTCCAAATTTAATATTCCCGACGGCGAATTCGTTTCTATAATGCTTCCTCCCTTTATCGTGGCGGTGATGCTTATCACCGTTTGCTGCCTTATCTTCGTCAAGAGCGAGCCTCTTGAAATACAGGAAAAAGCGGCAAATCTGCCCGTTGGCAGGGTAATTATCTACCTCGCCCTTTTCGCCGTGGCAATATCTATGGTATTCAGATTTATGCCATATCAGATAGGTCTTGTGGTAATTCCCGTTGCCCTACTCTTCCTTGACAGAGAGGCGCTTCGTCAGGTAGACTACGGTCTGCTGTTTACCTTTGTATTTTTCTTTATCTTTGCGGGAAATATGGGAAGAATAGCCATTGTGCGCGACTTCTTCTCCTACCTGCTTGACATCAATACGCTAGTGTTCTCGGCTATGAGCTGTCAGATAATCTCCAACGTGCCATCGGCGATACTGCTCTCCCAGTTCACCGACAACTATCGTGAGCTGCTGCTCGGTGTAAATATCGGTGGCGCGGGCACTCTGATCGCATCTCTCGCCAGCCTTATCACCTTTAAGGAATACACAAAGCAGGACCCAAAGCACACGCTGTCATATATTCTCAAATTCAGTGCGTTTAACTTCGCGTTCCTGATCATACTGACCGTGTTCTGCTATTTACTTACATAACAAAAACAACCGTTTGATTCTTTTGCCGAAGCATCAAACGGTTGTTTTTGTTTCCTTATTACTTTTTGCAGAGGATCTATTGATCTTCGGATTGTCGGTTCTGCCGAGAAGATAGTCCAATGAAACGTTAAAATAATCGGCGAACTTTATAAGGGTGTTGTAATCAGCCTCCCTCTCCAGATTTTCATATCGACTTATACTGTTTTGATTCATATTCAGATCGAGAGCAAGCTTTAGCTGCGATATTTTTTTCTTTTTTCGCAATTCCTTTAATCTAAACTCCAAAAACTCACCTTCTTTTTTACTTTTTCCGACATTTTTTGAAAAACTTCTTGACTTTATTGTACCATAATGGTATAATTTTAATATCCCAAATTGGTATATATAGTGGTGCAGAAATGTTTTAAGATAAAGTTTTTCTAAAGCTAAGATTCAAAACTTCTTTATGAAGTGCAATAGTACACAATCATTTAATATAATACAATTTCAAAACATAGTCATTTGGATGAAATTAGATAAAGGACTAGACTGGGGTTTGTTCTCAGCACTAATTGATTTTTTATGCTAATTTTTTATATTTAAAAATAATGATAGGAGACTAATTATGAATTTTTTTGGAACTTTGATTAACGGCGTGCTTTATAATAAAGAAAAAAATGAAGTTGTTGTAACAAAAGCAATATTTCCGCAGAAGAAATGTGTGATTGAATCCACCATTGATGAATTGCCTATTACAGTTATAAACCCTAAGGCATTCAAAAATTCTTCAGTAAAAGAAGTAGTTATTCCTGAAACTGTAAAGAACATTTTCAATGATACTTTTATGAATTGTAAAAATCTTAAATCTGTTTTTTTATCTAAGTAGCTAGAAACAATTTGGGGCAGATCTTTTGCCGAGTGCAAAAATCTTGAGAACATAAATTTAGAAGGGGTTAAAAAAATAGGAAATGCAGCATTTTACGGTTGCATCTCACTCGAATATGCATTTTTAAATTCCGTATATTGCATAGATGCCGGGGGTTTTAATGAATGTGCTCGTTTGCAAACCGTTGTTATAGGAGACGATTGCACTAGAATCGATAGCGGTGCATTTAGAAATTGCAAACAGTTAAAAACTGTAGTGCTATCCAAGAATATCGATAACATATGTGGTATTTTTGGAAAAATATATGGTAAGCTTGATCCCGTTAGAGACAATCCTTTTGCAGGATGTGATAATTTAAAATATCTGTTATATCACGGAACGCAGAATGAAATAAAGGAACATGTTCGCGATTTTTGGGTTGATGCGTGCAAAATGAACATCTATTACTATTCAACAGAGCCTAAAAAAGGCACATGGCGTTATGACGAAGGAAAAATAATCGTAACCCATGCATAATTATACCACTATAAAAACCAACATATTTAGAAAGGAAAATAAAAAATGTATTGGGGCAAGGATCATTTAAAGAAAATGTGGAAGCAGGTGGACTTGGAGGGTGTAAGATACGGATTTGTAAAAAACAAAACTAACGGATTTATCTTTGCTGTAGTCGATAGTGTTCTTGACTTTGATATAGAGGAGATAGAGATTCCCGGAGTTGTTAATGACTGTCCTGTTATGGAAATAGGAAAATTTTCTTTTTCAAGTTGTCACGAGTTAAAAAAGGTCGAACTTCCTCAGTGCATTATGGTTATCGGAACTTACGCTTTCTCGAGCTGTGAAAACCTAAGCGAAATAAACGTTCCTTCAATGCTTGAAAAAATACATTATGGTGCTTTTAAGGAATGCCGTTCCCTAAACAAGATTGATATAGGTCCTAACGTAAAAGTTGAGGAAGGCACCTTCATTGACTGTCCGTTAGATAAAAAGTATCAATTTCAAGGCAAATACACAAGTAGTCGTGATATGTATAAGTAATTTTTAAAAGGAGATATTATAATATGTTTTTCACCAAACTCAAAAACTTTATCGTTCAATGCTTGTTGCTACCGATTTCTTTTTTGATTAATATGTGTAGCGTCGGACCTATTGTATTGGTAATATCCCTCCTTACAGAAGGAGAGAAACTGGCAAACCTTTCAATGACGATTATTTCAGTAGTCGTTATGCTCCCCCTTGCCCTTGGTCTATCAAAATTACTCGTAAGGATTAAGGGTAAGCAAACTGACGATTACGCTACTTCTTTAGTGTGGCGTCAGGATGAAGTGACTACTCAATTTACATATGACGGAGAGGTTATCGCGGAATCAAAATACACCACTCCCGAATACTTATCACGCGAAACGAGTCATTGGTTAACGGGATGGGGAATATTTGCAGTGATTACATCGGTAATCGCCTTCCCTCTCCGTTTAATCGCAGTAATAGTCGCTTTTGTTGGTCTTTTCGTAAGCGAAATTTATACAACTCACAGGCCCTTGCCCGATGATTCAGGAATTGGAACGGGAAACAGAATTTTACACACACTGTTTGACTTTATTATTCTTCCCTCACACGCAGAGCGTGGCGAATCCTCTCCTCTTGCGTTTGCTTTTATGGGCGGTGACATTATTCTTTGTGTTTTAACATTCTTCATTAATATGCTGGTTTCTTCTGCCGCGGGAGATAGCGGAATCTGGACTTTACTACTCGCATTCGTTATGCTTATTCCTGTGCTGATTTTATTAATCAGGGACACTGTTAAGCTTTACCGTAACTATGACCTTCGAACAGGAATAATCAACTCGGCAAAACTACTTTGCATTTCCCTAATTCCTACCCTTATTGCTGTTATACTGATGATATTCGGTATTTAAAACCTTCGCCCTCCTAATTGGAGGGCTTTTTCTTTAAAAACCGCGGGGATATTCTCCGCTTTCGGTAAGGGTTGAGAGAAAGGCTGACAAGCCTTTTCGGTCGGCGCGGTAGGTTATTCCCTGCCAGATGCCCTCACAGGAAAGGACTTGAACGGTAGCGCTGCCCTCGCCTATAAGACGGGAGATAACGGTGGGTAGATAAAACTCGCAGCACAGAGGATCTGAAGCTATATTTTCATCAAGAAAACGAGTAAAGCGGCGCTCACACTCGTCAATTATATTTGGGGTAAAGCCCCATAAATTTACCGAAACGGTGGCGGCGGGATCAAGCATTATTCTGCCTGACGGGGTATCGCAGAATACGTCATTTCCCTCTCTGACGATTCCCGTCCTCTCGCATATTTCGGTGAGAAAGCCCTCCTTTATATTACATACTCCACGAGAGACCTTGCCGTTTTTGCTGAGGGTATTTTCCAGTCGATAGCCAACCATAGCGCAAGGCTGCCCTGCCCTATTCTGTGACAAAAAACTGAAAATGCTTGAAAGCGCCTCTCTGCCATAGAAATCATCGGCATTTATCAGCGCAAAGGGTGTGTTTACTATCCCTTTCAAGCAGGCAACCGCGTGGGCGGTTCCCCAAGGCTTTATGCGCCCCGCGGGACAGGTGAAGCCATCGGGAAGTATGTCTATCTCCTGATAGGCATAGTCAACCGAGATGCCGTATTTTTCGGGATAGGTATCGCTGACCTTGCGAAAATCTGCCTCTATCTCCCGATTTATTACGAAAACCACGCGGTCAAAGCCTACCCGCGCCGCATCATATACCGAGTAGTCTATTATTCTATGTCCGTAGCTGTCAACAGGCTCCAGCTGCTTCAGTCCTCCAAAGCGGCTTCCCCTCCCTGCCGCCATAATAACAAGAGCTAAATTTTCCATAAAACCTCCGTTTTCAAGGTATTCCTTAATAATTTTATGCAAGAATACTTGAAAAAAATGGCGGATAGAGGTATAATAAAAGAAAAAACCGAAAGGAACTTTACTTATGAGCAAATTCCAGGTTATTGAGCATCCCCTGATTCAGCACAAGCTGACTATTATGCGTGAAAAGGACACCCCCACGAGCGAGTTCAAGCAGCTGCTTGACGAGATATCCATGCTTATGGGTTATGAGATCACAAGAAATCTCCCCACCGAGGACGTGGAGATCGAAACTCCCATCTGCAAGACCGTGCAGAAGAAGATCTCGGGCAAGAAGCTTGCTATCGTTCCCATCCTCCGCGCAGGTCTTGGTATGGTGGACGGTCTGCTTCGTCTCGTTCCCGTAGCGAGAGTCGGACATATCGGTCTTTACCGCGATCCCGAAACCCATCTCCCTGTTGAATATTACTGCAAGATGCCCCCCGAGCTTGAGGAGAGAACGGTTATTATCGTTGATCCTATGCTTGCGACAGGCGGATCTGCCAGCGATGCTATCACTATGGTAAAGAACAAGGGCGCAAAGCACATTATGCTTATGTGCCTCGTTGCCGCCCCCGAGGGAGTTAAGAAGGTGCAGGAGAGCCACCCCGACGTTGACATCTATGCGGCGGCTCTTGACGAGTATCTTAACGACCACGCGTATATCGTTCCCGGCCTTGGCGACGCGGGCGACAGAATTTTTGGAACAAAATAAGCAAAGAAAGAAAACTGCGTGAAAGGAGGTATTGTCGGTGCGTGAACTGATTATTGGCAAAAACGACGCGGGACAGAGGCTCGATAAATTTATCACCAAGGCACTTGATCTGCCTATGAGCCTGCTGTACAAGTCTATCCGCTTAAAGAAAATCAAGGTCAACCGCAAGAGAGCCGAGAATAATACTATTCTCTCCGAGGGCGATAGGATACAATGCTTCCTTGCCGAGGAATTTTTTGAAAAAAAGGCGGACAAACACTCCTTTGAGAGCATATCGGTCAAGCTGGATATAGTATATGAGGACGAGAATATTATGCTCCTTAACAAGCGCCCTGGTGTATCAGTACACGAGGACGAGGACGGCTCGACTAATACGCTGATCACGCACATCCAGGCATATCTCTATCAAAAAGGTGAATATCGCCCCGAGGACGAGCAGTCCTTTGCCCCTGCCCTATGCAATCGAATAGACCGAAACACAGGCGGAATAGTTATAGCGGCAAAGAACGCCGAGGCTCTGCGCGTGATGAATGAAAAGATAAAGCGCAGAGAGATTGATAAATTCTATCTTGCGGCGGTTCACGGAATTCCTAAGCCCGAAAGCGCGACTATAAAGGGCTGGCTGCTGAAGGACGATAAGAAAAATATCGTAAGGGTATACGACAAAAATCCCCCTCGCTCAGCGAAGGAGATCATAACCAAATATAAGGTTGTGGCAAATAGCGGTGACAGCGCGCTAATTGAAGTGGAACTGCTGACGGGACGAACTCACCAGATCCGCGCACATATGGCTCATATCGGTCACCCGCTTATCGGTGACGGAAAGTACGGCATTAACAAGGGAGACAGAGCGAAGGGCTACAAGTATCAGGCTCTCTACTCCTACCGTCTGCGTTTCTCATTTGACGAGAGTGAGCCCAGCTGCCTCGATTACCTAAACGGTAAGGAATTTAAGATTCCAAAGAAGGATATTTACTTCACTAAGGAGTATTTCTAAACAAAAAAAGCACGCAGAAAATGCGTGCTTTTTTGTGCTTTTTAGCGAATAATGTTTGAAAAATACCAGAATTCGCGGTATTTTTTACTTTTCCTCAGTGAAATTCTCTTTTCTTGGATTATACGTATCCTTCTGGCTACAGCCTGCTCTGCCGCCACCCGCACAGGCGCAGGCACAAGCACAGGCACAGGCGCATCCACCGCCGTGAGCGCCCCTATAGCCAGAGCCCGAATGACCTCCGCTGGACGCCATATGCTTCTCCTGAGCGTCCCTATAATGTCTGTTAGGTCTGCCGTAGATATACATAGGATGACCGTAGCCGTAGATAAAGCCTCTGCCCCTGTGGTAAGAAACCACGGTATCAAAGCAGAATATCTCGAAGACGAACAACACAATAATTATAATGATAAAGATCGCGATGAACGCCGCTCTGTCCGACTCTAAATCGTTGTAAACACTACCGTCATAGAAGGGCTTATATTCAACTGTCGGGGCATCGAAGCTATCGTAGCTGACCGTCAGGGTGCGGTATTCCCCTGCTTCCATCGAGCCGCGCCAGATATGCCAGCCGTCCAAGGTTTCGGTCGAGTTGTTGGATACTTCGTTTGGCAGCTCCTTCCAATAAAAAGCATAGCTGGTAATGGGGGTTGCATTAAACCAGCAGGGTACGAATTCATAGAAATACTCTCCGTCTCTCTCGCAGAGCATACTCTGCTGATTGATAGAGAAGCTGAATTCAAGAGTATCTCCCCTGTAATAATCTCTGTCAAGGTAAAGGTCTATATGACACTCGCCCTCATAGTCGTCGTAGCGCTCTGCGCTGACTATATTGGTGGAGTAATTCAACAGGCTATAGTCGGGATTTGCAATTCCAACGTAAACGAAGGTCAAAGGCTCGTCGATATCAAGGGGTGTCCACTTGAATTTATATTCGATATCAAGCGTTCCGTCGCTCTTTGGAGTGACGTAGATCTCGTATTTATCAATAACGTCCTGAGGTGACGGCTCGTAGTTGACTATAGCAACTACGCAAAGAACCTGCAAAAGTATAAGAACGGTAAGCAGAATTGCTCTTCCCACAGGGAATTTTCTACGTTTCCTTACAGTTTCCTCGGAAAAATCGTAATCAACTTTCTTTTTAGCCATTTTTGCCTCCCTTTCTGAAGGGACAGCATCTCGCTTCCTTCTCATTCATATTACGAAGCGCACGGCACTTGTCATTTTTCCATATGGATTTAAAGCTATCGGTGAGAATGTTTCCAAGCGCGCCGTCGGCGGTGAGCCAGCTCTGGCAAGGGATAACAGTGCCGTCGGGGGCTATGGCCATATTGGAAAGACAAGCTCCGCACATAGGAGCGTTCATATTAAGCTCTTCGAGCTTGGAGTCGTCGATAAGTCCCGGAGAAGTGAAATCTATCTCCATTCCGTTTTCATTACAGAACCTCTTGGCTTCCTTTACTATCTCATAAAGCTCATCGCCCGTAAGATCATACTCGCCATGCCTGTTCTCTGCCATACCTGTGCAAATAAGGCCGCTGATGGTGACGAAACGGACACCGAGAGATTTGATAAAGCAGAGAGTTTCAAGATAGTCGGCATTTTTTCTGCACAACGGGGTGTTTATGCTGACGTCAAGACCTGCTTTAACCGCGTTTTTAATACCTGCGACCGTCTTTTCAAAACAAGACGCACCCACAAGAGAATTATGTATCTCCTCATTATGAGAATAAAGAGTGATCTGCAAACTGTCAAGACTTGCCCTGCAAAGTCCGTCGCACAGCTCCTCGGTAAGAAGCACGCCGTTGGTATTAAGACGGGTGACGAACCATTTTGAGTAATCAATAAGCCGGCAGAGATCCTCTCTCTGCGTAGGCTCACCGCCCGTAAAGGTAAGCATAGGAACACCTGCAGACCTCAGCCTGTCGATAGCGCGCATCCACTCGCTTGTAGAAAGCTCTTTCGTACCAGAGAGCTTCTCTCCTGCAGCATAGCAGAAAAGGCACTTCTGATTGCACTTCCATCTGCCGTCAAAGTCGGTCATTGCGCTGATCATAAGATCCATTCGATGAGGCGCATACATATTCTTTGCGTATGAGCGGATGGACAGTTTTTCAATATCCGCATCGGTTCCTTCGCCTCTCGCCACGGCAAAAATAACCTCCAGCATATAAGAGAGATCCTCTCTTATCTCATCCTTAGAGGTGAGAGGATAGACCCTGAGAGTGCTTTTCACCGTCTTGTCGAAAATAGCATCGTAATCGATGTCGGAGATCTCTCTGCCGTCAAATTTATTGGTCTCGGCAATAAATGCCGAGAGCATTATTGCCCAGGAATATCCCAGGGGCAGAAGATAATATCCGTTAAGTATACATATGTAGCTTGAATTTTCAAGCAATCTAAACCTTGGCGGAATCAAATGAATACGCACGACACCAGGACCGCTCGGGTTAAAGGTGCAGTGCTTAACACCGCTTCTCGATTCTCTGTACTGAGCAATTTTATTTAAAATTCCCATAGTTTATGTACTCTTTTGTCAATATTTGTAAATAAATGTAGACATTTTCTAATTTTGAGGAGTTTTTGATGCATAATGCGGCTTTTAGCACCGAATGCGTAGTGACCTACGTCGAGTATGTGAGAAAAGGCGCATCAGGCGCAAAAGATTCCAAAATTATTTGCCTGTGCTACCGAAGCCGCCTGATCCGCGGACAGTATCGGACAGATCATCAGCCTCCTCAAATTCTGCCTTTAAGAAAGGCACTATAGCAAGCTGAGCGATGCGCTCGCCTGGGTAAACGATCTGGCTTCTCCCGCTATGATTATGCAGGGTGACCATAATCTCGCCGCGGTAATCGGCATCAATTACGCCCACCTTGTTTGCGGGAGCAAGTCCGCGCTTCGCTCCCATACTGGATCGGGCAAATACAAGACCGCAATAGCCCTCGGGAATCTCTAACGATATACCTGTATGCACAAAATTAGTTTCGTGAGGCAAAATCTCTACGGGCTCGTCAAGGAGAGCGTAAAGGTCTGCGCCTGCGGAATACTCAGTGCCGTAGGTGGGAATTATTGCTTTTTCGTCAAGTCTTTTAATTTTAACTGTCATAGTATTCTCCTGAATGTGAGTTATTAATTCAAAAGCTTCTGTCCAGCTTGCAACCCTCCCATATCATCACTTTTTTATGATGGCGGGTCAGGTTCATATCAATTATACGCTGATTTTTCGAGCCGCGGAATCTGAGTCCGAGGCTTTTTTCTTCTTCAACGTACGCGCCGTCAACCAGCACGTCCACGAGAGAGAGCAGTTCTGCCGTATGCTCGGTATGGGTGCGATGCCCTGCTATCTCACCGATCTGCTCCTCGTAGAGATTGCCTGTATACAGCCAAACCGTTTTCTCGGGAAAGCGTACTTTGAATTCACGCAAAAGAAGCAAAAGCTCACGTTGATTTTCGGGCTCCATAGGCTCGCCGCCCAGAATGGTGAGTCCTCTTACCGAGGGGTTATCCACCGCCGAAAATATCTCCTCGGCGGCAGTATTGTCAAACAATTTACCGTAGGTAAAATCCCATGTTTCAGGCTGGAAGCAGCCCTTACATCTGTTGCGGCAGCCGCTGACGAAGAGAGAAACTCTTATTCCCTCGCCGTTTGCGATATCGCATTTTTTTATTGATCCGTAATGCATCTGACACCTCATCCGTCACCTACGGTGACACCTTCCCCTCAAGGGGAAGGCTTAATTTATCTCTGAGGAATGCGCCCGTATAGGATGCCTCGCAGGCGGCAACCTGCTCGGGAGTACCCGTCACAACCACGGTGCCGCCGCCCTCGCCGCCCTCGGGGCCAAGGTCGATTATATGATCCGCAGTCTTGATAAGTTCAAGATTATGCTCGATAACCACAACGGTATTGCCACCGTCAGCAAGACGCTGAAGAATTCCGATAAGTTTCGACACGTCCTCAGTGTGAAGTCCAGTGGTAGGCTCGTCGAGAATATAGATGGTCTTGCCCGTTGAGCGCTTTGCAAGCTCGGTTGCAAGCTTTACTCTCTGCGCCTCACCGCCCGATAGCGTTGTGGAGGACTGACCGATCTTGATATATCCAAGGCCGACGTCAAAGAGGGTTGTCAGCTTTCGCTGCAGTGCGGGAAGTCCGTCGAAGAAGGATATTCCCTCCTCTACCGACATCTCAAGCACATCGTAAATGCTCTTGCCCTTGTATTTTACTTCAAGAGTATCACGGTTATAGCGCTTGCCCTTACATACGTCGCACTTTACGTAGACATCAGGCAGAAAGTTCATCTCAATGCACTTTACACCGTCACCCTCGCAGGCCTCACAGCGACCGCCGCGAACGTTGAAGGAAAATCTGCCGGGACCGTAACCTTTTGCCTTTGCATCTCTGGTCTGAGCAAACAGGTTGCGTATATCGGAGAAAAGTCCTGTATAGGTGGCGGGGTTGGATCGGGGAGTTCTGCCGATGGGGCTCTGGTCAATGGAGATGACCTTATCAAGATGCTCCATACCCTCTATCCGCTCCACCTTACCCGGATAGGTTATAGCGCGATTAAGGTCGCGCGCCAACGTCCTATAAAGGATTGAATTGATAAGCGAGGATTTTCCACTGCCCGAAACACCCGTCACAGCGGTAAAGGTGCCGAGAGGAATATCCACGTTAATTTTCTTAAGATTATTCTCCTCTGCGCCTATAATGCGGAGGAATTTGCCGTTTCCAGCTCTGCGAGAGGTGGGAACGGCTATACTTCGTCTGCCCGAGAGATAATCGCCCGTGATAGATCTCTCACACTCCGCAACTTGCTCTGGTGTACCCGTGGCAACGATCTCGCCACCGTGTATACCCGCGCCGGGTCCCACGTCAACGATAAAGTCCGCCTCGCGCATAGTGTCCTCATCGTGCTCAACAACTATAACGCTGTTTCCGAGGTCACGAAGTCTTTTCAGCGTACCGATAAGCTTGCCGTTATCCCTCTGATGCAAGCCGATGCTGGGCTCGTCGAGAATATAGAGAACTCCCGTAAGAGACGAGCCGATCTGGGTTGCAAGACGAATTCTCTGCGCCTCACCGCCCGATAGCGTGCCTGCAGTTCTGGCAAGATTAAGATAATCAAGTCCTACGCTGATAAGGAAGTTGAGACGAGCCTTTATCTCCTTTAAAATCTCCTTTGCAATCTTGCTCTGTTCATCGCCAAAGGTCAGATTGTCAACAAAAGCATACATTTTATCAATAGAAAGGCGGCAGATCTCGTCAATATTAAGTCCGCCGACGGTGACACCAAGCACCATATCCGAAAGGCGTCTGCCCTTGCATCTCGGGCAATCGACCTCCTCGACGAACTCCTGATAATAGTCGCCTCCCATCATTTTCATACGCTTTTCGATTATACCTACTATGCCGTCAAAGGTTGTATACTGATCTCTGCCAACACCTCCGAAGTATCTTGTAACGCTGTATTTTTTCGCGCCGGTGCCGTACATAAGGACATTCATTGCCTGCTCGGAATATTCCGAAAGAGGAGTGTCAAGGGTAAAGCCGTAGTCCTCGCCCACCCTTGCAAGCAGCGGGCCTGTCCAGGAGTCCTCGGTCATAGTCTTGAAGCCGTTGACTGCAATACCGCCATCACGAAGCGAGAGATTCTTATGAGGAATAAGCTTTTTCACCGAGATGCGCTGCATATTTCCGATACCCGCGCACTCGGGGCAAGCTCCCATTGGATTATTGAAGGAGAACATACGGGGCTCAAGCTCGGGGAATGAGATTCCGTGCTCCTCGCAGGCGTATTTCTGGGAGAACTCCAGCTCCTCCCCCTCCTTGCCGTCACGGTCAACCACGAGTATGCTTACTCTGCCGTCGGCTACTCTTATAGCAGACTCTACCGAATCCGAAAGACGAGGACGGATATCGGGGCGCAGAACAAGCCTGTCAAGGACGATATCTATAGTGTGCTTTATATTTTTATCAAGGCTTATCTGCTCGGAGAGGTCGTACATTATTCCGTCGATACGCACTCTCGCAAAGCCGCCCTTTCGCGCATCGGCAAGCACCTTTTCGTGCATACCCTTCTGCGCTCTGACAACGGGGGACAGCACCATAAAGCGAGTGCCCTCGGACAAAGACATAATGCGATCTACTATCTGATCAAGACTCTGCTGTGTTATCTCCTTGCCACAGACGGGACAATGGGGAGTTCCCACCCTCGCGTATAAAAGGCGCAAATAATCGTATATCTCGGTGACCGTTCCGACGGTGGAACGGGGGTTTTTCGAGGTGGTTTTCTGATCTATGGAAATAGAAGGCGAAAGTCCTTCGATAAGATCAACGTCGGGCTTATCCATCTGTCCGATAAACATTCGGGCATAGGAGGAAAGGCTCTCAACGAAGCGCCTGTGTCCCTCGGCATAGAGGGTGTCAAAGGCGAGAGAGGACTTTCCACTACCAGAAAGACCTGTCAGAACGACAAGCTTATCTCTCGGAATAGTGACCGAAACGTCCTTTAAATTATTAACTTTTGCCCCTTTAATGACAATATTTCTTGACATTTTGTGCTATTTTTCCTTTTATTTGTTGTTTTTTAACTCTTTTATTCGGTCACGGATATATGCCGCCTTCTCAAATTCAAGAGCTCTGGCTGCCTCGCGCATCTCTAAGGTAAGCTGCTCTATCATCTTCTCGCGTTGGAGTTTTGACAGCTTCTTATCCCGCTCGGGCTTTGCCTTCTTGCCGATCTCGATAACGTCAGCCACAGCCTTTCTTACGCTCTCGGGTGTGATTCCATGCTGCTCGTTATATTTCATCTGAATACCACGGCGGCGCTCGGTTTCGTCAATAGCCGCCCTCATCGAGCCTGTGATACGGTCGGCGTACATAATAACGTGGCCGTTTACGTTTCTCGCTGCGCGTCCAACGGTCTGTATCAGCGAAGTCTCGCTGCGGAGGAATCCCTCCTTGTCGGCATCGAGAATAGCTACGAGAGAAACCTCGGGAATATCAAGTCCCTCACGAAGCAGGTTTATTCCCACGAGAACGTCGAACTCGCCAAGACGAAGATCGCGGATTATCTCCATACGCTCAAGGGTTTCAACCTGGTGGTGAATATACTTTACCTTTATGCCGTGGGTGGAGAGATATTCGGTCAGATCCTCCGCCATATTCTTTGTCATCGTGGTCACAAGCACCTTTTCACCCCTTGCGGTGGTGGCGCGGATCTCGCCGATAAGATCGTCTACCTGTCCCTCAATAGGACGGACGTCGATCTTAGGATCAATAAGTCCCGTGGGGCGGATAAGCTGCTCTGCCACGGAGGAGCTTTCCTGCTTTTCATAAGGCCCGGGAGTTGCGCTGACAAATATGGTCTGGCCTATCTTTTCCTCAAACTCCTCAAAGAACAGAGGTCTGTTATCGAATGCGGAGGGTAGACGGAAGCCAAAGTCAACGAGATTCTTCTTACGGGCATAGTCACCGCCCGACATACCTCTCACCTGTGGGAGAGTGACGTGGCTCTCGTCAATAAAGGTGACGAAATCCTTCGGAAAATAGTCAAGGAGTGTATGAGGCGTAGAGCCTGCAGGTCTGCCCGCGAGAACACGGGAATAGTTCTCAACGCCAGAGCAGAAGCCTACCTCGCGAAGCATTTCAAGATCGTACTTGGTGCGCTCCTCAATGCGCTGTGCCTCGATAAGCTTGTTCTGCGACTTGAAGTACTCTACTCTCTCCCGCATTTCCGCCTCAATCTCGAGAAGCGCCGCCTCACGCCTGTCATCGGACACAGCGTAGTGTGTAGCGGGAAATATGGCTGCATAAGAGAGATGCTCAGTTATCTCGCCCGTCAAGGGATTGACACGGGAGATGCGGTCGATCTCGTCACCGAAGAACTCTATACGAATGGCACTGTCACGCCAGGCGGCAGGAAATACCTCGACGGTATCACCACGGATACGGAATTTATTACGTACGAAGTTGACGTCGTTTCTCTCGTAGCTTATAGACACAAGGCGGCGCACAAGCTCATCGCGGGACATCTCCTGACCTACTCTTACGGATACGAGAAGGCTCTGGTATTCCATAGGATCACCGAGGGTATATATACAGGAGACCGAGGCGACGATAATAACGTCACGCCTCTCAAACAGCGCGCTTGTGGCACTGTGGCGGAGCATATCTATCTCCTCGTTTACCATAGCGTCCTTTTCAATATAAACGTCCTTGCCGGGAATATAAGCCTCGGGCTGATAATAATCGTAGTAAGAAACGAAATATTCCACTGCATTCTCGGGGAAAAAGGCGCGGAACTCGGTGCAGAGCTGCGCCGCGAGAGTCTTGTTATGGGCAAGCACAAGCGTAGGTCTGTTAAGATTGGCAATAACGTTTGCCATAGTAAAGGTCTTACCCGATCCGGTCACACCAAGCAGTGTCTGCGCGCGCTCGCCTGCAAGAATTCCGTCAGTCAGGGAGCGAATAGCCTCGGGCTGATCACCCGTGGGTAAAAAGTCGCTCTTCAGCTTGAATTTTCCGTCGGTCATAGCCTGCCTCCTCTCTTTTTTCATATATTTTCACATATATATTTTACCACAAAATATTATTAATGTAAAGAGAAAATAAAAATATGGTTGACAAATTCCGACTTTTGTTGTACAATCTGTATTGTATAAAAAACAAGGAGAATTAATATGTTAAAAAAGACAGAAAAGGTTCTACACTACATAGTAGAAGTTGTCGAGATCATTATTGCAATTATTACTCTTTGTGCTATGCTTTATTTACTCTTTACCGAGGTAGCGAAGATATTCGCGCCCGATTTTGCTGTAAACGAGCATCTTGCCGACAGCAAGCACTTCCTTGAGAGTATACTCGGTATAGTAATAGGTCTTGAGTTTGTAAGCATGCTTGTAGACTTTACTCCCGCAAACGTCCTGGAGGTTCTCGTTCTTGCAATTTCAAGACACGTTATTATCAACCACACAGATCCCGTAAGCACCATCGTCTGCGTTGTATGCATTGCAGGTCTGTTCGCGGTGAAGAGATTCCTTATTCCAAAGGAAGACTTGAAAAAGGTTATTTCAAGCAATCTCAAGCACCAAGAGAAACAATAAATGAATGAATAAAAAAAGACACAAGGTTGAAGCCTTGTGTCTTTTTTTTGTTCAGTTATTTTGTATTAACCAAAATCAGACCGTAACCGCCTGGAGTATAAAGGACTATATCTCCATTGCAGAAAGCAAATCCTTCCTCGGCATAGTAGTCAATAACTGTTGTGTCGGAGCCTGCACTCGCAAGCGCCACTGAAATATCACCTTCAGTATCAAGAATAAGTGCTGCTCTGCCATTTCCCGATGCAAAGATCGGCTGAACCTCCAAGCTGCGATCAAAAGTCAACTTCTGCCATATGGGCTCGGGACGACTGACGGTCTCGTTCATATTTATATCAAAATAAACGTAGGTATCATCAGAGCTTGCTCCATTGCCATGTGTATAATAGGCATACATATATCCACGATTAAGTAAATCATTTTTAGAAACAGACACCATATAAACCGACTTTCTCACCGTACCATTTAAGGTGCTGTACGCCAAAATTCTATTATTCACCCAATCGGTGGTTATGATAGTGTGATTATCTCTGAAGAAGAATATTTCCTCGTGACCTATGAGCCAGTCTATTTTCTCACATTCATTACCGGGAACAAAGCTATACAGTCCTTCTTCGGTTGTATCAACGCAATCGGCAACGAAAATCACCCGATCACCGTCGACGTATAAGTGATCAAAAGTACATTCATATTTCTTAAATTCAAGGAAGGACAGCTTGCCACTCTCAATATCATAGAAATAAATAATGCTTAGTGATGCAGAGCCCATTGCCAAAAGTCCGCCGTCAGAATCCATTATCGAAATAACGTCGGAAATCTCTACGGTAGACTTCACCTGCCCGTCGGGAGCGAGGAATCTGATAACAGTTCGATTTTCGCCAACCTCGGCAACAGAAATAGTATCGGTAAGAGCGTCATATGCGGCAAGCGATACAAGTCCGTCATAAATAAGCTCTACCTTTTCGTTTGACGCGGAAAGATTCTCAGCCACACTTATATCTTCCGTCAAGTCCTTCTTGCTATCAAGCTGATAACCGAGCTTTCCTGTATCTATGCAGGCTTGCATAATTGAAAGATCATCAACCCCATCGGGAAGGAAGATCACATTAACATCTGCCCACTCTGTTTCATATCCGTTAAGCTTAACAAGCTTCCATTCATCCTCAGTACCCTCATAGAAAATGGTATGAAGATTACTTTCGGTATAGAAAGCACCGTCCTCTATCTCTTTTATGCTATTAGGAAGAGCTATTACCTGAAGATTGGTTGCAGGAGCAAAGTCTCCCTTCGCGATAACCTGACGTCCTTCAGGAACACGAATTGAAAGCAATAACGGTACTCCGTTATTATAAAGCTTCAAATCCTGCAGAGCATAACGCTTATACAACTCCTCAGGGAAAATAAGGTGCTTCATATCACCGTTGGGGCTAACAATACTAGATGTATGGAAGGATATATACGCACTAAAGTTTGAATCCATATATTCCTGGTCATAGTCGATAGCCTGAATTTCTCCGCATCTGCTGCAAAAAGAATAATGCGCATCATAGTCGGTTTTTCCAACATCATAGGTAAACTCTATTTTCTCCCAGACAATATTATGCATAAGGGCGGATTCTCTGTCACTTATATATTCATCGTGGCATAGGCTACACTCCCATTTCTTATATCCGCCGGTAGAACAGTCGGCAACCTTAGTCTCAACAAGCACATATGTATGTACCGCAAGCTCGCCGTTAACAATTGTCGCCGGATGATATACTTTTAATAAATCATTGTTGGGATTGTAATAATAGTTTACATCAACCTTTCCACCAGAATATGATGCAAATAAGTAAACATCACTTGATTCTAAATAGATATAGATTTTAGATACAAAATGATAGGAGTAATAAGTACAGTTTTTGCGGTAATTCTGGTATAACGTATCCATCAGACCTGCGATTTGTAAAGCGGCAGGATCCATAACCATTATTCCCTCCTCGGAAATCGGCATATACTGACCTGTAATTTCTTTATAGATTTCTGCCAGCTTCTCAGTGGGAAGATTATCGTTAAGTGCTTTTACCTCCTCCGCGGTCATAGAAAGAAGATTATCTCCATCGGGACAGGTGATGTCCTTGGCATCGGGGTTTTCCTTTAAGCTAAGGCTGAAGATCGTATCATCGTCATCCGAAGCATTCTTCCCCTCGTCAGTGAAGCCATCGACAGTAAATGAAAGTCCGCTGTGCTTTTCATATTTTTCAAAGCTTCCATAGATACCTACGCAAGACTCTGTATCTTCTATGTACGTAATAAACTCAACAATGTATTCTCCGCTATCCTTATCATAGTTAACGGTTGTTCTACTATTATGCTCGTCAGAGTCATGATTCTTCAAAGAGATATCTATTGAAATCTCAGTAAGCGAATCCTCGAACTTCTTGTTATATTTGATCTCAAGGTTATCCTCTACCCTTCCCTCTTCCGTCGTAACATCAGAGTGGCAGCTTACAGTTGCAAAGCAGCCGTCTTTACGGGACTCTATATCAACGGTAACATCAAGAACCTCATCATACTCACCGTTTTTAGTCTTGATAACCATATGAACAAATGATATTGAGCCATGCTTAATAATGTAGGTATACGTTATCTCGGCGTCGCGAAATTCATCCTTCAGCTTATCACCAAGCTCGGTAATATCAATTTGAGCCTCCTCCAAAATGGCACAAACACGTTCGTTGTTGCATATTTCCTCGACAGTAATATCAATTATCTCGGCGATAGCCTCGCTGTCAAGGGTACACACATCCCTTCTTTCGAGAGCAAATTCACCCTCGACAAAGCGGAAGCCTGTCTCTGTATCAATATGCTCTGCGCTTCTCTTACGAATGCTTTTGAAAACCTCATTGATTTCCTCATCGATAGACTCACCACCATCCTCAAAAATCGCGCAGAGCGCATCATAGTTCTCCTGATCAAGAGCATGCTCCGAGCCGCTTTCGGGATGGAATACAGAGTTATCAAGAGCATCAATAACATTTTTCCTCGGAAAAAGAATATTCTTGTCCGAATTATCAGAGCCGATACCCTCGATAGCAATAATATTTTCGTCATAAAAAATGCCGAAGGTATGGTTTAAATCAGGAGTACCAAAGGTAATATCTATATCCGCAACTTCCTCATCACCCGAGCCGTAGCCCGAAAAGTTCGAGTCCACGTATATATCATCAATTAAACCTGTCAACTCATTCGGAAAATTGACGGTCATATCAGCATCGTATCCGTTTTTGGCAAGATTACGTTCCACGTTGGAGAGCCAATTCACATCTCCAAAAAGCAACTCAGCGGTGTTATCAACGGCATTTATTCCTATCGCAGGTACAAAAAGATATGCCGTCACGCCCAAAGCGGTCGCGGAAACCAGAGCAATAATAATGATTATCAATAATCCTTTTGTCGACAAGCATCCACTATAAGTCCTCATAAATACGTCCTCCTTTTATAAATATATGCTTCAATTTCAGTATATCATATATTTTTTATCATTTCAAGCATTCTCAAAAAATGGTTAATAAATGAAAAAATATCATAATTCTTATCTTTAACACAATTATATCAATAAAATATGTTAAAGTCAAGTAAATTCTTAATATTAACACAAAATTTGGAGTATAAAATGAAAATTTATGACTTTAACGGAAAGAAAAATATATGTGGAGAAAGAGTTAAGGCGTCAAGAAAGAGGTTGGGATTATCACAGTCGGATTTAGCAGCCAAATTACAAATTGCAGGGATGATTATAGAACGTGATAGCATAAGCAGAATTGAAATTGGAACTCGTTTTGTCGCAGATTACGAACTGCTTGTATTAAGCCAAATTCTTAACGTTACCCCCGCATATCTTCTCGGAATTGAATAAAACAAGATGAAAAAGACACAAGGTTGAAGCCTTGTGTCTTTTTTTTTTGAAAAAAACCTCATCCGCCGTTTCAAGCAAGGAGAGCTTGGATTAAACGAGAGAATTTTAAAATAGAATGATCGAGTGCGCCCCGAAGGCGTAGTTTCCCAATCACACACCCTAATCGTGAAAATTTTGATGAAGTGCGAAGATTTTTTAGCGCAAGCCGTAGTTTCTCGCTACGGCTCGGTCACCTTCGAGGGAAAACAGTTATCAACTGTTTTCTAACACTCTCAGGCCGCTTAGCTACCTACGTCGAGTTTGGTCGGAAGCGACGGTTTTAACCAAAATATACCGCTAAAAATTAGTTATCCCAGTTGTGGTAGACGGCGTTCACATCATCATCCTCGTTGAACTTATCAAGCATTTTTTCCATATTTGCAATATCCTCTTCGCTTGTAAGCTCTACGTAAGTGGAGGGAACCTTTGCAAGATCGGCAGTGCTGATCTGATAGCCGAGGGAGATTATTGCATCGCGAACGCTGTCAAGATCTGCAGGATCGGTGTAGATCTGGTACTCGCCCTCATCGGACTTGATATCCTCTGCTCCACACTCGAGAGCATCCTCCATGATCTTATCCTCATCGATCTCCTCGTCCTCGTCAACGATGGTGATAACACCCTTCTCCTCAAAGAGATAGCCTACGCAGCCGTTCTGGCCGAGATTTCCGCCGTACTTAGAGAAAGCGGCGCGAACATTGCCTGCAGTACGGTTGCGGTTGTCGGTCTGAGTTTCAACGATGATAGCAACGCCAGAGGGACCGTAACCCTCATAGGTGATCTCCTCAAAGTTGATGTCACCGTTGTCGGTGAACTTCTTGATGGTACGCTGAATGTTATCGTTAGGCACGTTGTTTGCCTTCGCCTTTGCGATAAGATCGCGAAGCTTAGAGTTATTGTTAGGATCGGGGCCGCCCGCCTTGATAGCAACCGCCATCTCCTTACCTATCTTAGTAAAGATCTTCGCCTTGGCAGCATCCGCCTTTTCCTTCTTGTGCTTGATATTATTCCATTTAGAATGTCCTGACATATATTTCTCCTATGAATGCATTATGCAGAATTGTAATTAATTTTATATTTTTTCGGGGCTCTGTAAGCAGATGAGATGCAGAGCTGTTTTAAGGATCTGATTGGTGGCTCTGGTAAGAGCGATACGGCTCTCACGAAGTCCGCAGTCATCACAGTTCACTATGCTGCACTCGTGATAGAAGCGGTTGAACGCCGCACAAAGATCAAGAATGTATCTTGTCACAACCGAGGGCTCGTAGTCTGCGATTGCCGCATTCACGCGTTCGGGGAAGATAGACAAAGTCTTTGCAAGCTCAACCTCGAGCTCGGAAAGAGGAGCTTCGGTCATAGCACGACCTGCCTCGCCTGCCTTCTCAAGAATGGAGCAGGTACGGGCATAGGTGTACTGTGCGTAGGGACCTGTATTTCCGTCAAAGGAAAGGGCGTCCTCCATAACGAAATTGATGTCACGCATACGGTTATTGGAGAGATAGTGGAATACCACCGCGCCAACGCCGACCTTCTCTGCGATAGCCTGACACTCCTCCTCGTCGGGATGCTTATCCTTAGCGATCTCCTTAACCCTTGCGATAGCCTCGGCAAAGAGGTCCTTCAGGAGAATAACGTTACCCGTTCTGGTAGCAAGCTTCGCGCCGTTTACGGATACTGTGCCGTAGGGAACGTGAACGAGCTGATCGTACCAATCGTAGCCCATAAGCTCAACCACCTTGAACCACTGTGCAAAGTGAAGCGACTGCTGCGCGGCGGTAACGTAGATAGCCTTATCGAAGTTATACTCGCCCTTGCGGTATACGGCGGCGGCAATATCACGGGTGGGATAGAGAGTGGATCCGTCGCGCTTTAAGATAAGGCAAACAGGCATATTCCACTGATCGAGATTAACGATGGATGCACCGTCGTCGATCTCAAGAAGTCCCATATCGCGAAGCTTCTGCACCTGGGCAGGCATCTTGTCGGTATAGAAGGACTCGCCCTTATAGGAGTCGAACTCTATGCCGAGAAGCTTATAGGTTCTCTGATATTCCTCAAGGCTGACGTCAACGAACCAGCGCCAGAGGGCGATGTTCTCCTCGTCAAACTCCTCGAGCTTTTTAAACTCGGCGCGGGACTGGTCTGCAAGAGGGGATTTCTTATCCTCGCTCGCGTCCTCCTCCGCCTTTATCTCATTATTAATACGAACGTAAAGCTTTACAAGCTCGTCAACACCGCCCTGCTCTATGGTAGCCTTATCTCCCCACTTCTTGTAGGCAACGATAAGCTTACCAAACTGAGTTCCCCAGTCGCCGAGATAGTTGATACCAACGCACTTATAACCAGCGAACTCGTGAAGAAGCTTCAGCGAGTGGCCGATAACGGTGGTACCGAGGTGGCCGATATGGAAGGGCTTTGCAACGTTGGGAGAGGAGTAGTCGAGAACTACGGTCTTACCCTCACCGTTTCGGGGTGAGCCGTACATATCACCGAGAGAAAGAACCTCTGTGGCAACTCTGCGGGAGAAGGCTGTGCCGTCGATCTTGAAATTAAGATAGCCGTTTACCGCGGTGATGGAGGAGAACTCCTCGCACTTGATAGCATCGGCAAGCAGCTGCGCGATCTGCACGGGAGAGCGACGCAGGCTCTTTGACAGGCGGAAGCAAGGAAGCGCAATATCTCCCATCGTCCTGTCGGGCGGATATTCAAGCATAGCGAATATTTCCTCGGCAGAGAGAAGCCCCTCGCCGAATCCGCTCGCAACGGCATCTGCAATAAGCGATGCTGTGTTTTTCTTTAAAGTAAGCATATATATTTACCTTTCAACTGATAATCAAAGCGAATTTCTCATTCTCACGTACTCACCCTTAGGCTCTGCCTTAACGAGTGTGGCGGGAATGAAGGTGGAGAAGCTGAACACGTATGCCATAGCAGCCTCAAAGCCGTCTACAAGATAAAACTCACCGTCCCTCTCGCACACGGTAATGCCCGAAAGCTCCTCGCCGCATTCAAGGCGGGAGGCAAGTGCGGAAAGCTTATCGCCCTCAAGCTCGTGCTCGGGGAAATGAAGTCGCTCGGGGGAAATAAACACGCGGCTATAGGACTTGTCCTGCTGCCAAATGGCAAAGGACGTGGCGATACGCTCGGCGATCTGATCGGGAGTGGCAACGGTGGTATCCACGATAAGCGAATAGTTGGAGAGATCCTTGATGTCAACGCCGTACTGCTCGGTATAGCGCTTTTTCTCGCTCTCGCGACGGGCACGCGTGCAATCAATAGTTTCCTCAAGGGTTGTGGAATGCTCGCCTGCTCTGTTTGCATTCATAATGCGAAGAGCGCTGGTCTCTATATCTGCGGAGAGATAAACCTTGAAGGTGCCCTTGGTAAAGTGCCATGCCATGCGGGAGTCGATAATAAGAAATCTCTCGTCATTAGAAAGAGCGGCAATTCCCGCATCTATTTCGTGGTCGATCTCAGGATGAGTTTCCATATACTTATTAAGCTCGCCGACGGTCATACCGCGCTGGGCGGCGATAGAGCGCACGATAGCTCCAGTGCAGTAGTATTCCGCACCAAGACGCTTGATAAGTATGTCCGCAACGGTGCTTTTACCGCTGCCAAGATCGCCCGCAAGTGAAATTTTATCCTGCATACTCTATCCTCCCGAAAAACGTGTAGTATAGTTTAATTAAATAATTATAATATATTTTGTCTAAATTGTCAATACCCTTTTATTCTGTATTTGCTTTTTACCAAAGTTATTTTTCCTTTTGCGAATAATTTTTCTTTTGCTGGTAAGAATAGGTGTAGCATCGAAATAGGAAAGGAAATTAAGATGGATAAAAAAATCAAATTCAGCGATCAGCCAAGAAGAGTTAAAATTATTTACGCGGCGGTGATCGGAGTGCTATGCATCACTGCGGTGGTGGTAGGTATTTTCTCGGCGGCGTCAAGAAACAACGAGCCCCCCGAGGACGATCCCACAGTAAATCAGCCCCCTGCCGATGACGGCAACAATGACGGTGACGGTGGAAATGAAAATGAAAACGGAAATCAGCCCGATGACGAGGGTGACAAAAAGCCCGACAAGCTTACTATGGTATCTCCCGTGGTTGGTGAGATAACAAAGCATCATAGCATTGATACACCCGTATTCTCCACCACCCTCAATGAATGGAGAGTTCACACGGGAATTGACATTTCTACTGAGGATGGAGCGGAAGTCTTTGCGGCGGCAGACGGAAAGGTCAGCCGCGTGTACAATGATGCGCGCTTCGGCAAGACTGTGGAGATAACCCACGATGGCGGTATCGTCAGCGTATACTCCAACCTTGCCTCCACCGATATTGCGGTAAAGGAAGGCGACGAGGTCAAATCGGGGGCGCTTATCGGTCTTGTTGGTGACACCTCGCTATCCGAGCTTGCCGAGGAGCCTCACCTGCACTTTGGTGTAAAGGTGGATGGTGTTAGCGTAAATCCCCTCGACTATATCTCGGAGGAGTCAAAGCAGGCGTCCCTCGGTATTACCGAGGTTTAATGTTGACTCAAAACGGCGGATAATACCAATTTATTTTTTGAACTTGACAAGAAATGGCGATTATGGTATAATTTTCTTGTCTGTCGGGGCTTCGTCCACGAAGCTCCGACTTATTTTTTATTTTGAGGTTATTTATGACTAATATTGCAATACTCGGCTTTGGCGTCGTTGGTGGCGGCGTTGCCGATCTGATTACAAACAATTCCTATCAGGTGGCAAGACTTGGCGGTGACGATATCAGAATCAAGTATATACTTGACCTGAGGGATTTTCCCGACTCTCCCTTTGCCGACAGAGTGGTTCACGATTTTGATATTATTCTCTCAGACAATGAGGTTGACTGCGTTATCGAGGCTATGGGTGGCTCTCACCCCGCCTATGAATACACGGTGGCGGCTCTTAAAGCGGGCAAGAGCGTTATCACCTCCAACAAGGAGGTCGTGGCAAGGTTCGGCGACGAGTTCCTTGCGCTTGCACGAGAGAATGGAGTTTGCTATCGCTTTGAGGCGGCAGTTGGCGGCGGAATTCCCGTCATTTCACCTATGATAAGCTGTGTCGGTCAGAATAAGATCCGCGAGGTGCGCGGTATTCTTAACGGCACTACCAACTATATACTTACGAAGATGTTTTCCTTTGGCGCTTCATTTGAGGAGTCGCTTAAGGACGCGCAGGACAAGGGCTATGCCGAGAGAAATCCCGACGCGGACGTACTTGGAATCGACGCCTGCCGTAAGATCGCAATATTAACCGCGCTGGTCAGCGGAGAGCTTCTCCCCACTGATAGAATTCACACCGAGGGCATTACCTCCATTCGCAAGGAGGACGTACTGAATGCCGCAAAGGTAGGTCTGTCCATCAAGCTGCTTGGCAGATGCGTGATCGGTGATAAGGGTATGCAGGTTATGGTTGCGCCCTTTATGCTCGGAAGTGATTCTCCCCTGTCGAGTGTCAGCGGAGTTTACAACGCGGTAGAGATTATCGGCGAGCCTATCGGAAACGTTATGTTCTACGGTCAGGGCGCAGGCGCAGGTGCTACAGCATCTGCCGTGGTCGGTGACCTTATGCAGATCATGCGCTCTGGCAGAAGCTATGCCGAGCCCGTATGGACAAGAGGTACCGATGGTATTTGCAACTTTGCGGACTTTGAGGCAAGGCAGTATATTGCTATATGCGGCGCTGACAGAGGTGCTGTGGAGAAGGTGTTTGGCTCTGCTCAGGTGATAAGCGAGGGCGAGGAGACGGCATTCATCACAGGCATCATCAGCGAGAAAACTGCTCAGGAAGGCATCAAGTCGCTCGAAAGACTCGGCGCGACGGTAAAATCGAGAATAAGACTTATATAAAGCGAAAAATCCCGAGGTTCACTCGGGATTTTTCTTTTTTGAAAGGCAAAGCTCGGCAATCCGTGGAGTTTTTTTCAGGATTGCAGAGAGTGTCATAAGTGACATCAGAAGAAGCAGAAGGTCGGTAAAAAAAAGCAGAAAGCTCGGTGGCAGAAGGCCCGAAGTGAGAACTGCCGCGACGAATAAAGGCGGATATATCCAAGATATTTTGCCGAAATAAAGGCGCGAGCATTCCATACCGTAGTAATACCAGCATATTATGGTGGAGTATGCAAAGGCGAGGATAAGCAAAGTAAGAAGATAAGACACGGGCGCGCCGAGGGCCGAGCAAAAGGCAGCATTCACAAGTGACATCGGTGTATTGAAGGCTGAGATATCAGGAACCGATACAAGCACCGCAAAACCTGTGAGAATACATAGGAGCGAGCTGTCAAAAACCACCTCGCACATAGCGAAAAGTCCTGCCACGTGGGGACTGCGCCCTTGAGATCGGGAGTGAGCCATAGCAGACGTGCCAACCCCCGCCTCGTTTGAGAGAATTCCGCGGGCAAAGCCCTCGCGCACAGCGAGAAACATCACACCTCCACCAATCGCGGATTTAAAGTTAAACGCCGAAGATATTACATCAACTATTACGTCGTCCAGACGGTGAAAATTGACGAAAATAGTAGCAAAGCACAGGGATATGTAAATTATTGTTGTCAAAGGTATAACAATTTCTGTAATGCTCTCGATTTTCTTTGCGCCGCCAAGCAAGCAAGGCAGGAGCAGGATTATCAGAATTAAGGCGGTTAAAATTGGGCTTATACCAAGGGATTTTTCTGTCACGTCGGTAAGAGCGGCAGACTGCATTGACGCCCCCATAAAGAAAGCGAGCAGCACGGTCAGCGCGGAGTAAATGGGTGCAAGGAGCCTGCCCGATCGGCTGAAAACGCGAGTGAGAACTGTGGCTGTTCCTCCCTGCTCTGCCCCCACGTCAAAGACGAGAAGCGTCTCTGAATATTTGATTATCATAGCGAAAAGCGAGGAGACAAACAGCCAGAAAAGGCTGCCCGCGCCGCCTATCATCAGTCCTGCCGAAACCCCGAAAATATTACCGACTCCGAGAGTGCCTGCAAGGGCGAGAAAAAAGGCTCTGCGCGCATCTCTGTCACCAAGCGCGGACAGAAACTCTCGCGCTGTTCTTATCGGGTGAGCTATAAAGAAAAAACGAAGACGTATCAGAAGATACAGTCCAACTACAGTGACGATTATCGGCAGAACAAAAGAAAAATCCATAAAAAAAGCCCCTCCGCACAAGCATATGCAGCGAGGCTTTTATTTAATTACAAAAGTTATCAGGCATTAAAGAACTGAGAAAAATCAACTCCGAATGCCTCAAGTACCTTCCAAGCGATAAACAAACCGAGGGCAATACAAGCGCCGATAAGAGTGTAATTGTAGAACTCATCAAACTTCTTGTTTTTCTCCTCGTCGCGTCTGTCCTTTTCTCTATCTTCCTCGGTCTCAAGCAGCTCCTCGGGAATTTCCTCAAAGCCTTCATCCGCCTGCTCTTCTCCGTCAAGTGAGAAGTCATAGCTACCGTCCTTGATAGCCTTCGCCCTGTCGGATGCAGCGACCATAAGCTCGCTTACGATAGAATATGTGACGCCATCAGGGTTTCCGTCAGCCATAAGATTACCGATTCTTTCCATAGCCACCTTTATGTCCTCGATATTTTTTCCGAGGGTGGCGGTATCAAGAAGCGCCGCGCATTCGTCACAAAGGAGTCTCGGATTACCTGCCACACCCATAGCGAGAACAGGGGCGTCCTCTCTCTCGATATGTCTTCCGCACATACAGCATTTATCCATTTTTGTTTCCCTCCTCCTTTATTCCGCGCAGCTCTGCGCGAACATACGCAAGATACTCGTTTCTGAGGGCGGCTCTTTCCTGCTGCTCCTCGAAGGTAAGCTCGCGCTGCTTTGCAATTCTGCCAAGCTCGTTTATTCTGTCTATCTTTGCCTTATCCATCTTTTCTTCCTCCGTAGAGCTTTGCAAGGCCGCCCGTGGAGGTCTCGCGGTAGTGATGAGAAAGGTCCTTACCCGTCTCGTACATAGTTTTTATTACCATATCGAGCGAGATTTTTCTTGAGCCCGAGAGGAAGTTTGCAAGATTGACCGCGTTGATCGCTCTCATGGCCGCAACCGCATTACGCTCGATACAAGGGATCTGCACAAGTCCGCAGATGGGATCGCAGGTAAGACCAAGATGATGCTCAAAGGCGATCTCGGCAGCGTATTCTATCTGATCAATGCCCATTTCAAAGAGCTCGCCAAGGGCGGCAGACGCCATAGAACAAGCCGTGCCAACCTCTGCCTGACAGCCGCACTCTGCGCCGCTGATAGATGCATTGGTCTTTGTAAGCGCGCCGATAAGTCCAGCAACCGCAAGGGCGCGGATGATCTGCTCGTCACTGAAGCGATGCTTTTCCTGCATATATCTGAGAACCGAGGGAAGCACCGCGCAGGCTCCACAGGTGGGGGCTGTGACAATGGTGCCGTTATCGGCATTCTGCTCGCTGACTGCATAGGCATAGGCGCAAACGATGCGGTTCTCTCTCGTCACCTCGCGCTCGTCGATGTGGCGCTGGTTATAGAGATACTGTGCCTTTCGCTCAACCTCAAGTCCGCCGGGTAGAATGCCCGAGGTAGTAAGTCCCTCGTGGATAGCGTTCTTCATAGTAGTCCACACGATATAGAGAAAATCTCTGATATCCTCTCCCTCGCGGAGCAGGACATAATCAGAAAGGCGAATTCCCTCTCTCTTACAGAGAGCCGAAATCTCGGCAAAGGTAGTCTCGGGATAAACGAGAGTTGCTCCCTCGCCCTCTCTGCCCTCTATCTCAATATCGCCGCCGCCAACGCTCATAACGCGCATTTTATCCTGCGCCACGCCGCCGACTACAGAGTATATATCCATAGTGTTCTCGTGGGGAAGCTCTCGGTCGGTGGTATTAAAGACTATCTCAACCGCCTTTTCGGTAGCGGCGGAAATAGCCTTATCCGTTCCGTGTCCCTCGCCCGTGTCGGCAAGGCTGCCATAAAGGATAACCTTATAGCTCTCTGCCTCGGGATGCTCGGACACGTATATGCCCATAGCCTTTGCAGGTCCCATAGTGTGCGATGATGAGGGTCCCTTTCCTATTTTGTATATATCTCTGATAGATTTCATCATAGCGGTTTTCTCCTAATGGAAAATTTGCATAATTTAACACATACATTTTATCACTATTTTTAATGACTGTCAAGGATTTATTTTCAAGGTTCATTTTTAAATGTTAATTTTCATCACGCTCACTTGAAATAACATCGATAGAGTGATATAATTAAAATGAAATTAAATCATTTTGGAGTTGGTTATGAAAAAGAACAATGCAAAGACTCAGAATAAAATCGTGATGCTATTAAAAGAAAAACTGTCGTCTCTTGCAGACAAGGATACTAAAATTAAAATCACTCTGTCAATTATTCTGGGAGCATTAGTTGCGTTTATCGGCTTTTATTTCTTCCTTCCGCCGATCAATCTTATGTCAGAGCGCTTTTGGCTTTACATTCTTGCTATAACGGTAGGAGCTTGTCTTCCATTCATCAGCATCAGTCCTGCACATATAAGTATAAAATCCAAGAACGGTGTAACCGTAAAAAGATATTCCGGACCTATAAGCAATAACAAATTCATTATTATCGCGATAGCCATTCCATTATCCGTGCTTATCCTTGGAAATATAATATCATCCACAGTATTTAACGCTAGAGCATACGCCGCGATAATCAAAGTGGAGGAGTCGGATTTTACAGAGGATCTGCCCGAAACTACCGAGATCACTAACATTGCACTTATGGACACCGAATCGGCAAAAATTCTGGGAAATAGAACGCTTGGCTCTTTGTCTCACGTGGTTTCTCAGTACACCGTAAGTGACATATATACCCAGATAAACTACAAGAATACTCCTAAAAAAGTATCCAATCTTGAATATGACGGATTCTTCAAATGGATGGGCAACAGACAAAACGGTATTCCCGGTGTGGTAATCGTAGATCCTGTTAAAAGCAGTGCGGAATATATGGAGCTTAAAGCTCCTATGCAATATGCAGAAAGCGCATTTTTCGGTGACGATCTTATGCGAAAGGTGCGGTTTGATTACCCTACTAAAATTTTTGACGAGGATGCAATAAGCTTTGAGCTTGACGATGACGGAAATCCCTATTACATTATTTCCTGCTTTGAACCGCAGGTAATGCTTTTTGGAGCGAAGGATGTTGTTGAGGTCATTATTTTTGATCCTACAAACGGTTCAAGTGAAATATACGGCATTGATGAAACTCCCGCGTGGGTGGATATAGTCTATGACGGATATTTAGCAAGCGAAAAGTATAATTGGCACGGTACACTTTCAGGTGGATTTATCAATAGCATTATCGGCAACGTTGGCTGCAAGATGGCAACCGATGACTTTGGATACGTGGTTCTCGGCGATGACGTGTGGTATTTCACCGGTGTCACATCTGCTGTCTCCAACGACAAATCAAACATTGGTTTTATTCTCACCAATGCGCGTACCGGCGAATACAAGTTCTACCCTGTTATCGGCGCAGAGGAGCATTCAGCTATGGCTGCCGCCGAGGGAGAGGTTCAGGAAAAGGGATATATCGCATCCTTTCCTTCTCTTATCAACGTTTCAGGACAGCCTACATATATTATGGTGCTTAAAAACGATGCGGGCATAGTCGAGCTTTACGCGCTTGTTAACGTGGAAAACTATAGTCTGGTTGCCACGGGAACAACACAGGCTGATGCTATGAGTGCATATAAGAAGCTGCTGAGGCAGAACGATATTGACATCGGTGACAGCTCAGAAAGCATCCAGATAACCGTAGATGACGTAAGGATCGCTATGATATCCAACGTGGCAACAGCCTACATCACCGCAGATGACGGTTCTGTTTACAAGGGATATCTTGAAGCTGACGAAGCGCTTATCCTTATCCAAAAGGGCGATAAGCTTAGGATAAACTATCTTCCCACAGATATAGAGAAAATTTACAATATATCCTCTTGGGAATTTGTTGAATAAATATGTATTAATAAAGAAGCCACGGCTCGTATTGAGCCGTGGCTTTCTGCTATTATTTTATCTGCTAGACAACTTGGAATTTATTTAACTTTAACTTCTATCCCTACCACACCATACTTTGCAATCTTTTCCACACTGTAATAAACAAGCATATCATTCGGATTCGCAATTTCCTCGTCTGAATAACCAATCGATACTTTGTCATGATGCTTGTATAGTTCATCAAAACTACCATACTTAAACAAATTGGTAACTTCGCAATCTAATATTTCATCAGTGCTTGTATTGGTAAACTCAATACTATCCCCAATAGAAATAATTGAACGCTTTTCATCACACAATCTCATCTCAATCGTTTTGGTTTTATTTTTAACTTTTAGAAAAGATTCATTCCAAAGATTCATTTTATGTATCATATTAATACCCCGTCAAATTCAAGTTTATCGATTAGACACCTAACTAAGATAATTATATTATAAAAATTCCCAAAAGTAAATAGGGCGGCTTGGTTTTTTACCTAAACCGCCCTATATGGTCTATAAACCTTTATAGTTTCACTATAGCGTATTACTTATTTTTTAAGTACTCATCAATCGCTTTTGCGGCTACCTTGCCGGCGCCCATGGCGGAGATTACGGTTGCGGCGCCTGTGACGGCGTCGCCGCCTGCGTACACGCCTGCCTTGGTGGTGGCTCCGTCCTCGGTGACGATAATACCGCCCCAGCGGTTGACCTCAAGTCCCTCGGTGGTGGACTTGATAAGGGGGTTAGGTGAGGTGCCGATAGCCATAATAACGGCATCAACGTCGAGGGTGAACTCGCTACCCGCTACCTCTACGGGACGGCGTCTGCCGCGCTCGTCGGGCTCGCCGAGCTCCATACGGATGCACCTGATCGCCTGAACGCTGCCGTTTCGCTCGTCGCGGGGGTTGTCGGGATTATTATATCCAAGGATCTCGATAGGATTGCAAAGCAGGCGGAACTCAATTCCCTCCTCCTCTGCGTGCTCGACCTCCTCGCGCCTTGCGGGAAGCTCGGTCATCGAGCGACGGTAAACGATGTAAACCTTTTCTGCGCCGAGGCGGAGTGCGGTACGCGCCGCATCCATAGCAACGTTTCCGCCGCCGACAACGGCAACCTTGCCGCCCTTCATAATAGGCGTTTCGGGATTATCAAGATATGCCTTCATAAGATTGGATCGGGTGAGATACTCGTTTGCGGAATATACTCCTTTAAGTCCCTCGCCGGGAATACCCATAAAGTTGGGAAGTCCTGCGCCAGAGCCGATGAACACAGCCTCATAGCCCATATCAAACAGCTCGTCCACGGTGAGAGTTTTGCCGATAATAACGTTTGTCACAAGCTTGACGCCCATTTTCTCAAGGGTATCGACTTCCTTTTTAACGATTGCCTTGGGCAGACGGAACTCGGGGATTCCGTACACAAGCACACCGCCCGCGGTATGCAGAGCCTCGTAGACGGTGACAGAATAGCCAAGCTTTGCAAGGTCGCCCGCGCAGGTAAGTCCCGAGGGACCAGAGCCGACAACAGCTACCTTATGACCGTTAGGAGCGGCACACTCGGGAAGCTCGTCGCTGTGGGAGTTGTGCCAATCGGCAACGAATCTCTCAAGTCTGCCGATGCCGACCGGCTCGCCCTTGATGCCTCTTACACAAAGCTGCTCGCACTGGGTTTCCTGGGGGCAAACTCTGCCGCAAACGGCAGGGAGAGTGGAGCTTTTCGCGATTATCTGATAAGCCGCCTCAAAGTCGCCCTCCTTAATTTTGGAGATAAACTCGGGGATATGGATATTTACGGGACAGCCACTTACGCAGGGCATATTCTTACAGTTCAGACAGCGAAGCGCCTCGTCCATAGCGGTAGCCTCATCGTAGCCGAGAGCAACCTCGCCAAAATTACGCGCGCGAACAAGGGCGTCCTGTGTGGGCATCGCGTTCTTTGTGGGGTTCATATTGAATTTTGCCATTTTAGTTTTCCCCCTTCTTGAAGAGATTGCAGGTTGCTTCATAGGCGTGGCGCTCAAAGGATCTGTACGCGCCGCCGCGCATCATAGCCTCGTCGAAGTCCACCTGATAGCCATTGAAATCGGGACCGTCAACGCAGGCAAATTTGGTCACGCGCTTACCGTCTACATTGAGAGTAAGTCGGCAGCCACCGCACATACCCGTGCCGTCTATCATAATGGGGTTCATAGACACATCGCAGGGGATGCCCGTGGGGCGCACTGCCTCAACAATGAATTTCATCATAATAAGCGGACCGATAGTGATAACCTTATCGAATTTGCGCTCGGCGAGCATCTCCTTCAGGGGCAGGGTCACGT
This sequence comes from Clostridia bacterium, assembly GCA_017522795.1. Lineage (GTDB taxonomy): Bacteria > Bacillota > Clostridia > Oscillospirales > CAG-272 > UBA1740. Next base: position 36,157 of record JAFWXZ010000032.1, read on the forward strand.
TGCCCTGTCTGCCGTATGAGCCGTCATCGGTCATAACCACAAGCTCGTCCGAGCAGGCGCGGAATTCGTCCTCTAAAATCACGAGATCCGAGCTTCTGAAGCCGATAATTGAGGTCACACGAGCGCCCTTTTCTTTAAGAGCCTGCGCCACGGGAAGCGCGATAGCGCATCCAACGCCACCGCCAACGATGCATACGTTTTCAAGACCGTCCAGATGTGTGGGTACACCCAGAGGGCCTGCAAAGTCCTGAATGTACTCGCCCTTCTGCTTTTCGGAAAGCTTTTTCGTGGTAGCGCCGACTATCTGGAAGATAATTTTTACCGTTCCCGCATTTCTGTCGTATCCCGCTACGGTAAGGGGGATTCTCTCTCCCTCTTCGTCCACACGGAGAATGATAAACTGTCCCGCCTGCGCCTTTTTCGCAACGAGGGGAGCTTCAATATCCATCATTACGACGGTGGGATTAAGCTGTTTTTTGTAAACTATTCTATACATATTGCCTCTTTCTCGCCCGTTTTTAGTCAGAACGCGCGATTTGTCAAATAAAATACTCGTATGTTTTTTTACATCCTTTATATTATACAACGAAACTTTGTTTTTTGCAACAGGTTATAGGATTTTTATTCATTTAATTATAAAAATAAAAAAGCGGAACGAGTCCGCTTTTAGTTATCTTACAAATCCACAGAGGAATTGTTGTCCGAAAAGGATATGTGCGCTAGTGACAGCGCTCCTCGATAGAAGGTGACCGATGCCTTGACACCGTCGGGAAGTCTAAGCTCTATAACTCGCTCGTGGAAAAGTCTGTCAGCTTCATCGCCATTCAGATAAACGATACAACGAAGCATACCTCGATAGACGGTTATGTAATTCCCGTTTACCTCCGCGGTAGCAAATCTTGAAAAAGCAAGATCCAAAAGCAAAATAACGGGAGTCATCACAGCGCACCAAACGCCGATCACCACTCCAAAAACATAATCATTGTTATATGTGACGGTCTCGTAGGTAAAGATTCCGCTGCCGTGTACTGTCACCTCACGGCTCGCCTCTCTGAGAGAATGAAAAACGATAGCGATAGTCGCAAACACGACGATCAGGGCAGCCATAATTACTCTGCGGATTATTAAATTTTTTCTGAGGTTTTTCTCGAGTGCCTCAACCTTTTCTCTGTTCATAACGGTTCCTTTGAAGTTTTTTATATATTATAACACGGCAAAAATAAAAAGTAAATATAGTTATAAAAATTTACATAATTATAAAAGGATTATAAAAGGACGACTCGGATTTCTGAGCCGCCCTGTTTTATGATGTTTGGCTCAACTATACTTACTATGTAACACCTTTATAACATTAATTAAAGTATTATATACTTGATCACTGCTACTCAAAGGATAGGTCATTCTATCATGATTACAGGAATCATACGAAATGACAAATTTATCGGGATAAATCTCTACGTCAACGCGATACGCCTGATATTTACCATGTACTCTTATGTATTTGTCGTTATCAGAACAATTAGTACGGATAGATATGACTCTTATTTTTTCACTTTTAAATTCGCTTTTTAATTTGCCGCTTAAATAATCGAGTAGTAAATAGTCAAAAGCATTTTTATTTTTGTCTACTTTTCTCAAATACGATCTAATTTTGCTTTTTTCAAACATATGAACTCTTCCTTAAATAATTGGTAAATTGATTATATCATAGCGAAATGCAAAAGTCAAGGACGGCTCGATTTCTCGGGCCGCCCTGTTTTTATTTAGTTAGAATTTCTTGTCACGCAGGATGTTAATTGTTTCGTGAGTACAGTCAAACTGAAGTATTGCTATCATCTGGCTTTCTTAAAAAGTGTTTTCTTTAGATAAGCTCGGATGCGTTTCCAATATATTATAACAAGTATTGAACCTATTTCTAATATGATTGCAATTATCAAAAGTAAAAATCCTATTGTATTTATGAAGAACATATGATAGGCTAGTATGAGAGAAATTCCCTGCACTCCTACCCACTCCATAAGTATACCGCCTGCTGAGAAATCATTTAAATTAACATCTCTCATTATCTTATTTACACCTAATAATGCCATCGGAATAGACGCAATACTAGCAAATATGATTATGTTAATATCCTTAGATTCTATATACAAGAAAATGAATGCAATCCAACCATTGATTAACAAAAAAATCCATCCTAAAATTTTAAGAAGCAAGTTCGTGGTTAATCTTGTTTTCATTTGTGAACACCTCCCATTTTTCTATATTATACCACACCCCACATAAAAAAGCAAGGACGATTTGATCTCTCAAACCGCCCTGTTTTTTTCCTCATCCGTCATACTCGCAATGCTCGTATGCCTCCTTCCCCAACAGGGAAGGCTTATTTAGAATTTCTTGTCACTTAGGATATTCATAGCTTCGCCAATACAGTCAACATGAGGTGTTTTATCATTTCTTCACATTTACGTAAGTGATCTCTACACTACTACATCCAAAATGGTTTATCATTAATTTATACAGCTTCCCCTCTCTTGTCATTGGTTTAGGTTTTTTTCTAATTTTACCTATTATCCATTCTATAAAACTAAAAAGCTTAATCAAACAAAAAAGCGGAAAGAAAATAATTGTAAACAGTACTTCTATTACTTTATCTCTCACCTTGGCTTTCGAATCTCTAGTATCTTCCGGACCAATATATTGAATCGTTCCAACGAGCTCTATTCTGTCATCGAACTCCCAAATATCAGGAATAAACCAATATCCCCCACTATGTCCCGCACGTTCAATACCAAATCCTATTTTGTTATCAATAGTGCTTATTATATAGTTTTCAATTTGAAAATCCCCTTTAGGATTAATACTTATCCTTTTGTCAGGAGAACCGTAACGGCAGTGATTTATAAACATTTCTTTTGTTCCATTGTAACAAAATCTGTATTCTTTATCCATATACTTTCTCCTTGTTTTTTCTTATATTATACCACACCAAAGCGAAAAAGTAAATAGGACGATTTGATTTCTCAAACCGCCCTGTTTTTATTTAGTTAGAATTTCTTGTCTCGCAAGATGTTCATTGCTTCGCCGATACAGTCAATATGAAGTAATGTTGTTCGCTAAAAATCATTTATACCTTTTATCAAATCTATAAATTCTATATGAGTTTTGCTGTAGCCTTAAATAGATTCCTAATACAAGTTTTATTAATCCAAACAAAACCAACAAAATAGTGACTGCCTTGATTGAAAAAACGTTAGTTATTACTAAAATAGCATATTGAATAGGGAGAGTAATCAAAAATACAAGGTATAAATTATAAAAGAATTTATACTCCTTGGGATATACAGTATGTTCATTTATGTAATCAAAAGTGAATCGATCAAAAAATGACTTCGAACTATGTATCTTTTTAGCACTTTTCCTATTTCTTTTTGACAATAAGAAGCTAAAAAGCAGACCACGAAAATCCACGAATATGATTATATCTAAAAGAACTAAAAGTATATATAAAACGAGGATTATTTCATTCATTGATAAATTGCTCCTTTCCATTCATTTTCAATTATATTATACCACACCATAACGAAAAAGTAAAGAGCGATTTGATTTCTCAAACCGCCCTGTTTTTATTTAGTTAGAAATTCTTATCTCTCAGGATGTTCATCGCTTCTCCGAAGCGCTGGAAGTGGACGATCTCGCGCTGGCGGAGAAATTTGATGGCGTCGTTGACGTCGGGATCATCGGAGAGGCGGAGAATGTTATCGTACATTGCTCTTGCCTTCTGCTCTGCCGCAAGGTCCTCGTGGATCGAGGCGAGGGCGTCCTCCTTAGAGGCTATAGATGCCGCATTAAAGGGCATTCCCGATGCGGATGCGGGGAATATGCCTGCGCCGTGGTCGACGTAATACTTATCAAATCCGCCTGCGATAATCTCGTCGGGAGTGAGATTTCGTGTAAGCTGATAAACAATGCTGGCTACCATCTCCTGATGGCCCATTTCTTCTGTTCCGACATCGGTCAGGATGCCCACTACTTTTCCGTCGGGCATAGTGTAGCGCTGGTTAAGATAGCGCATTGCCGCGCCCGTTTCACCGTCGGGACCGCCGAGTGCAGTAATTATAATGCTCGCAAGACGAGGATTAGGACGCTCGATCTTTACGGGATGCTGAAGCTGCTTCTGATATATCCACATACTATCTGTCCCCCTCTCTCATAAAGTCGCCTGCCTGCTGCCAGGGCCAGGGGCCGTCTACCCAATGCCACTGATCGGTGCTGACGTTGCCCATAGCGGTCAGAGGTCCTACGGTGTTCTCGTACTCCTCGGTGAGCCTTTTCAGCTCCTCGACGGTCTGATAATAGTAATCAAGCGCCGTGCGGCATCTGGGGTGGGTATCAAGATAAAGCTCAAGCTCTACCTTTACGAAGCAGAGCGCACGGATCTGCTCGGCAAGACTGCCCGAAAGAGCCGCGCCGTTTGCATTTCTGCCACCTCTGCCGTTTCCATTCGGGGCGGTATAGCCGCCGTTCATATTGGTGCCGTTATAGTTGGTACCGTTCATGTCGGTGCGACCGCCTGTGCCGTTGTTTGTAACACCGCCAACGCGACCGTTCATATTGTTCATACCATTATTTCTCGCTCTATTCACGACCGTACACCTCCATAGGCTTATACAGCTCCTCAAAGAGCGTGCCGTGCCTTAACGCATCGTTTGCCGAATAGAGCATACGAAAGACCTGGTCGGGAGCGTAGACGTAGGCGAGAGGCATTCTGTCAAGGCAGGTTCCTGTGCCGCCGCAGGCGTGGTTTCCCTGAACACCGCCGACAGTGCCGTTATTGCCACCGCAGCCGCCCATACCGTTGTTTCCTCCGCAACCGTTGCCACAGCCGTTTCCGCAACCGCCGTCGCCCGTGTTGCCGCCCATATCGGTCACGCCGCCAACAGAGCCGTTCGGATATCCGTTTTCATTTTTATCCATTTTTTACTGTTTTCCTTGTTGTTTTTGCGGTCAATTATTAAACAAACCGCTATAAGCATTATACGGTTTTCGCCAAAATTTGCTACTCTGAGATACCCCGCCGCATAAGGCTGAATGAGAGAAAAAGGATAATTGAAAACACGGAAAAACCGCATAGGAGAATTGCCCTGCCTGTCAGAACGGAGTTTGCGCCAAGCAAAGCAAAAACCGAGTACTGCAGATTGAAAACGGACATAAGCGAGGTGGACAAAGAGATGCTGCGCGCGGTGAAATAAAGGTGATTCTCACCGTCGCGGTGGCGGCGCAGGTCCATGAACGATCGGGTGACCGAATATACGGTAAACGCGAGAAAGCCAAGCAAGATCAGCCCCGAATAGCTGGCGTAGCTACCGCGGCGAATGGAATACAGCATTATAGAGGCAGATGCAAGGTCGAGAAGCAGAAGCAAAATACCTACGCGAAGGCAGATACGCCGTCCGTTTGCTTCATCCGCGCGGGTGCGTCCTACAGTGAGCAGATATAGTCTGATGATTATCAGCATAAGGTGATAAACCGTCAGTGTTGCAGACCAGATGCTGTGATAGAGGATAGCTGATGCGGCATTGGTGGCAATGTATAGGAAATTCATAAAAGAACCGCCGAGAAGAACGATAATGATTCTGGCAGTAGGATTTTCTATGAAAAGATTAAAACAACTCAATAATTTATCTTTTTTCATAGGATTATTTTGCCCGTAGATAAAATTATTATTTACATCGCGGCTTTTTCTTGACTTAAAGGATAAAATATATTATAATGTATAAGAAAGGCGGTGAAGCTATGGGCGCGGTATATGAATTTGAAAAGGAAAAAATGATAATAGGCGTGATCTATCACGACAGAGCCCTGCTTCAACGCGCGATAGAGATACTTACCGCGGAGTTTGGCGAGATCGAGGCGGAGAGCGAGGAGTTTTCTTTTTCGAAGGAGTTCTCCACCTACTACGACAAGGAGCTGGGTGGCGAGGGTCTACGAAGGATCCTAAGCTTCAAGGAGCTTATAGATCCCGCAAGGCAGTCGGAGATCAAGCTTCGCACAAATGCCATTGAGCTTGAGCTTTCTCCCGAGGGAAGCAGGGTAATCAATCTTGACCCGGGCTTTATAAACCACGGCAGACTTATGCTTGCTACCACGAAGGAAACAGGCTTTCGCGTTCCGCTGACAGACGGAATATATACCGAGCTGACGCTGTTCTGGGCAAGGGGCGGATGGCAGAAATTTCCCTGGACGTACAGGGATTATCAGTCCGAGCGAGTGCAGAATTTTATCACTGAGGTAAGACGCACTTATTTAGCTCAAAGACGCGAAAAATCAGGCAAATAATATAACAAAACAATGATAAACCGCGATTTTTGTCGCAAAAAACAGGAGAAAACAAAGAAATGAGAGATTACGGTCTTATAAGAGAAAACGACCCCCGTCTGTTCGATGCTATCACCAAGGAGACCGATAGGCAGAGAAATAAAATAGAGCTTATCGCTTCGGAGAATTTTGTTTCCGAGGTGGTGATGGAGGCGAACGGCACTACCCTTACCAACAAGTATGCCGAGGGTTATCCAGGCAGAAGATACTACGGCGGCTGTGAGCACGTGGACACCGTTGAATCAATTGCTATAGAGCGCGCGAAGGAGCTTTTCGGCGCGGGGTATGCCAACGTACAGCCACACTCGGGAGCGCAGGCAAATATGGCTGTGTTCTTTGCACTGCTTGAGCCCGGCGATACTATTCTTTCCATGAACCTTGCCCACGGCGGTCATCTCAGCCACGGCTCACCCGTAAACATTTCGGGAAAATACTGGAAGATCGTGCCCTACGGTGTCACACGCGAGGGTGGAGTGATAGATTACGACGAGGTTAGACGTCTTGCACTTGAAAGCAAGCCTAAAATGATCCTTGCAGGTGCTTCTGCATACCCGAGAGTGATAGATTTTAAGAAATTCCGTGAAATTGCCGACGAGGTAGGCGCATATTTAATGGTTGATATGGCTCATATCGCAGGTTTAGTTGCCGCGGGAGAGCATCCGTCGCCTATTCCCTATGCTCACGTGACAACAACTACCACTCATAAGACTCTCAGAGGCCCGAGAGGAGGTCTGATTTTGTCAAATGATGAGGAAATCGCTAAAAAAATCGATAAATCTATCTTCCCGGGTACTCAAGGCGGCCCACTTATGCACACAATAGCGGCAAAAGCTGTCTGCTTCGGCGAGGCTTTGAAGCCTGAATTCAAGATTTATGCGAAAAATGTGATTAAGAACTGCTCAGCACTTGCCGACGAGCTTGTAAAGGAAGGCTTCAAGCTTGTCTCGGGCGGCACGGACAATCATCTGCTGCTTCTTGACCTGACGGGAATGACTGTGGATACTGGTAAGGAAGCCGAGCATCTTCTTGACGAGGTAGGAATAACCTGCAACAAAAATGCGATTCCCTTCGATACGCAGAAGCCCTTTGTCACCAGCGGCTTGCGCCTTGGCTCTGCGGCTGTGACCACAAGAGGCTTTGTGGAAGAGGATATGCGCGAGGTAGCAAGGATAATCGCCATAACATTAAAGGACTATGAAAACAAGTCTGAGGAAGCAAAGATGCGTGTAAACGCCCTCTGCAAAAAGTATCCTCTGTACGAGTAATTTTGGCATCAATAAAATTAAGATTGGCATTTAAATAAAAAGAAAACCAAAAAGCTATCCGATATAGTTTCGGATAGCTTTTTCTTATAAAAACAATAATAAATGAGGTGGAAAATCGAGTTAAAATGGTGGATACCACTCTAAAAAACACCGTTTTAAGCGCTGAATCAGCCCTAAAAACAGCCTTAAAGACTTGAATTAACGGAAAAATTAAGTTTTCCATACTTTTATATTATTTTGAAAACCTTTTTACTTGTTTTTTTGAAATTTCTGCGAGTTTTATAATTTTTTCGCTTATTTTTGCCCAAAATTTCAATTTTTATTCGGTTTTTCAAGATTTTTTCGTTAAAAAACAAATTTTGATCGAAAATTACGCGGTTTTTGCAAACTTTTTATGTAAACAAAAGTTAGGGTTTTAAGCGATTTTGAGGGTTAATTCGAGGCAAAATCCTTTATTTGCGACTTTCGCCGTAGCTTGATGAAATTTCGCTATGCTATCAGTTCAAAAGGCTGCGCGGAAAACCAAATCTTACTCATTTTCATCATCTTAATTATTTTGATGTGATTTATGATATAATATGATAAAAGATTTGCGAGTTTTTTGCCCTATCCGCAATAAATATACACATATAAATTCAATTAAGAATATAAAAAAATGGGTGACCAGCAGGTGGTCACCCATTTTCTCTATGAAGATGAAATTACTTAACCTCAACCTCTGCGCCTGCAGCCTTGAGCTGCTCAGCGATCTTCTCAGCCTCGTCCTTTGCGATGCCTTCCTTGATGGTCTTAGGAGCTGCCTCAACGAGGTCCTTAGCGTCCTTAAGGCCAAGACCGGTAAGCTCACGAACAACCTTGATAACGTTGAGCTTGGAAGCGCCTGCTGCCTTAAGTACAACGTCAAACTCGGTCTTCTCCTCAACGGGAGCTGCTGCTGCGCCGGGAGCTGCTGCTACTGCTACGGGAGCTGCGGATACACCGAACTCCTCCTCAAGTGCCTTTACGAGATCTGCGAGTTCAAGAATGGTAAGACCCTTTACGATTTCAAGGATCTGAGTAGACTTTTCGTTCATTTTAAAATCCTCCGTTATTTAAGAAATTTTATACTGTGTAAATGTGTTGCAGAAATTAAGCCTCTGCAGGAGCTTCCTCGGTAGCTGCTTCCTCAGCGGGAGCTGCCTCACCGTCTTTGTCGATAATTGCCTGAAGTACGTATGCAAAGCTGTAAAGGGACGACTGAAGGCTGCCCATCATACGACCAATGAGTACTTCCTTAGAGGGAGTCTCTGCAAGGTCAATAACGCCTGCCTGATCAAGTAAACCACCGTCAACGAAACCAGCCTTGATCTCGAAGCCCTTAACCTTATCGGCATACTGCTTCATAATCTTTGCTGCTGCGATGGGATCGTCCTGGCTGATTGCGATTGCGGTCATACCGTTAAGGTGCTGCTTCATATCACCGTAACCTGCGATGTCGCAAGCACGACCGGTGAGGGTGTTCTTCATAACGGTGTATTCTACACCAGCCTTACGAAGAGCCGCACGAAGCTCGGTATCCTCAGCCACTGTAATGCCTTCATACTTCACGAGAACGCCTGCTGCAGCGGACTGGAGCTTAGCGGCAAGTGCTTCAACGACCTGCTTCTTCTCTTCAAGAATCTTATTACTTGGCATTTTTTCACCTCCATAAAAATTCAATAAAAAATATCCTTTTCCGAGCTTGGCGCAAACCACCCCCGAGAAAAGGACAACAATAATACAAATATTAAAGTTTACTTACCTCGGCAGGAAAGCTGACGCTTTTACCGGAACCTGCTGTCTTCGGACTTAGTTATTATACAATATTATTTATTATTTGTCAATAGGTTTATGAAAAGTTTTTTAAAATTATTTATGCATAAGAGTATAATCTGTCGCGGCAGAGTTTACCGTGCCACCTCACCTTACGTAAGGATGCTAATTTTTATCCTTAGTATATACCATAACGTCCTCAACTCTGCAATCAAGAATTGTGCAAAGATCATTAAGAGTGACCGTAGTTATAGGTCTGTTATGCTTGAGTCTGTCGATAAGACCGCGACTGATATTATATTTGTTAATAAGAGTATAGGTAGTTATACCTTTCTCTTTCATCGTCTTGTATAAAGGCTCGTAAGAAATCATATTTTTGTTGTAATATTATAGCATTTTTTAATATGTCGATTTATTCTTCAAAACTCTGTAAATAGCACGATAGCTCTCAAGACGGGTGGGCGCGATTTTACCCTCGGCAGCGGCTGCCGCGACGGCACATTCATCCACTCCCTCGCCAACGTGGGCGCAGTCGGCATAGCGACACTTACCTAAGTAGGGCAAAAGCTCGGGGAATGTGGGAAGAAGCTCCTCAAGCGAGAAGAAGTCAAAGCGGGCAAAATCAATAAGCGAGAAGCCCGGTGTATCGGCAAGGAAGCCCGTTTCGACGCTATTTTCAATATCAAAGATCTCAACGTGGCGGGTGGTATGTCTGCCGCGCTCGATCTTGCGTGAGATCTCTGCGGTGGCAAGAGTAAGGCTGGGGAAAAGGGTGTTCATCAGAGTGGATTTACCTACGCCCGACGCACCTGCAAAGGCAGAGGTCTTGCCCGATATCACGTTCTCCTTAATGTATGCGGCAAGCTCGGCGGTACCAATGCCAGCCTCGGAGGAGGTGACGAAGGTGGGAATCCCCACAAGACGATATATAGCCGCGTACTCCTCTGCCGCCTCCGACTGAAGATCCGACTTTGTGATAACGACGACGGGGGTAATGGAGTTATAATTTGCGATAGCGATAAGCTTGTCCACCGTTTCAATGACGGGCGAGGGCTTTGCCGCCGCAAAAACTATGAAAAGATAATCAAGATTGGCAAGTGGGGGACGGATAAGCGAATTTTTGCGAGGGTGAATAGCCGAGATAACAATGCCGTCGGGAGTTGAATCGTCAACAGTGACGGTGACGTTATCACCTATAAGCACCTTTGCTTCATCGCGCTTCAAAACACCCTTGGCGCGACAGGCAAGACGGTCAATCTTACCGCCCTCGTCTATTCTGACCTCGTACAGACCGCCAAGTCCCTTGACGACCTTGCCTCTTTTTTCTGTAATCAAATTAATTTTCTTCCTTATTTAATAAATTAGAGCGTCGAAGCTGACCGCATGCGGCGTTTACATCGCTGCCAAGTCTACGTCTTACAGTTGCGGTTATTCCACGCCTTTCAAGCGTTTTCGCAAAGGCGTTGACCGATTCGACAGTTCCCTTCTTAAAGCCTGTTTCCTTAACCTCGTTTACGCGGATAAGATTGACGTGGATAGGTGCGCCCGAGGAACGGAATGCGCCGAGCAAAACATTTGCAAGCTCGGTGGCATCTGCCTCGCTGTCATTTTTCCCCGAGATGAGCGTGTACTCAAAGGAAATACGTCTGCCCGTCTTCTTGTAATAAGAAAGGCAGGCGGAAAGGAGGTCTGACACACCCCATTTGTTGTTTATAGGCATAATCTCCGAGCGGCGCGTATCATTTGCCGCGTGGAGAGAAATGGACAGGGTTATTGGCAGATTTTCCTCTGCCAGCTTATTTATACCGTCAACGACACCGCAGGTGGAAAGAGATATATGGCGGTAGCCGATATTAAGTCCGTCGGGGTGGTTGACAAGCTGAAGGAATTTAATAACGTTATCATAATTATCAAGAGGCTCGCCAATGCCCATCATAACTATGTTGGAGATGCGCTCTCCGCTATCGCGCTCGGCGGCGATAACCTGACCGAGAAGCTCGGACGGAAGGAGATCGCGGACTCTGCCACCAATAGTAGAAGCGCAGAATTTGCAGCCCATACGGCAGCCTACCTGGCTGGAGATGCAAAGGGTATTGCCGTGCTTATAGCGCATAAAAACACTCTCTATACAGGCTCCGTCGTACAGGCGGAAGAGGTATTTCACCATGCCGTCGATTTTGGAAACATGCTTTTCCTCCACATTAGGCAGGGTGTCAAGAGTTTCTGCCACAAGGCGCTCCCTGAGTGCCTTGGACAAATTAGTGATATCTGCTATTCGCTCACCCTTGTGAAGTCTTACAAAAACCTGCTTTGCGCGGAATTTCGGCTCACCAATCGAGAGAAAATAATCCTCAAGCTCGTGGGGCAAAAGCGAATATAAGTCAACTTTAGTTGTCATTTTTTACATTTTCCTTTTAATTTTCGCCATAAAGAAGCCGTCCGTTCTATGTACGTGAGGCAGAAGTGTCAGCATACCGTTATCGCAGGAGATATCTCCTACGGTAAAGGGGACAAGGGTAAAATCGGGGTTGGCGGTGATAAAGGTTCTGACCACGTCCTCATTTTCCTCGGGGTTAAGGGTACAGGTGGAGTAAACCAGCTCGCCATCCTCCTTCAGATACCTTGCAGAAGCGGTAAGTATATCAAGCTGAACTGCAGGGAGAGATGATGCATTCGATATATCCTTATAGCGCAGGTCAGGCTTTTTGCCAAGGACACCGAGTCCTGAGCAGGGCGCGTCGCAGATAACCTTATCAGCCGTGCCGATAAGCTTTCTGTCGGGATCAATGGCATTTCTGCCAAGGGCGGTTATACAGTCAAAGCCGAGACGGGATGCACCTGAGCTTACAAGCGAAAGCTTGCTCTCGTGAAGGTCGAAGGCGCGAATGTCGCACTTTCCGCCCGTAAGAATTGCCGCGCCGAAGCTCTTACCACCAGGGGCGGCACAAACGTCGATGATAAGGTCGTTTTCGCTGGGCGCAAGAACCTCGGAGCATACCGCAGACGCCCTGTCCTGAACGAAGAAATATCCCTCATCAAAGCCTGGAAGCCACTCGGGATTCACCGATATAGGAATACGCAGAGAATTTGGCGCGAGCGTATTGCTCTCCACGGGATAGCCGTCTGCCACAAGCATATCAGCGTATTCCAAAACCGATACTTTACTCGTGTTTACCGTAATATCGGTGTATTTTTCATTATTAAAGAAATCAAGTATTTGCTCGGTTGCCTCTCTGCCGAAAAGAGTGTCAAAATGCTTTACGGTTGCCAAGGGGAAGGAGTGCTTCACCGACAGATATCGGCGGTAATTCTTCTCCTCAGGAGGCATAGGCAGATCGTTCTTTCGCCTTGCGACAGCGCGAAGCACACCGTTGACGAATGAACGCTCACCGGGATTTTTTGACAAGCTGACGGTCTCGTTTACCGCCGCGTAGTCGGGTATAGATCTCATATCAATAAGCTGACAGAGACCAAGACGGAGGATATTCTTGGTATGGGTATCAATGCTGCTCTCCGAGCGCTCTGAAATGGCGCAGATATAGTAATCGTAGGTAAGCTTTCGCTCCACGGTGGTATATAAAAGCGCAGTCAAAGCCGCCTTATCCTCACGGGACAAATTATCTGTCAGGTGAGAGGAAAGCGAGAGATTTACAAATTTGCCGCCCGCCTCGTATTCCTCAAGCAGACGAAGAGCTATTTGTCTTAGGTTCATAGATATAACCACTCCTTTCGTTAGTGCGGTCGTTTGTCTTCGGTTTTCGGAAGAAAATTCGTTTCATCCTCTACGAAACGAAAGACACAAACGACGGTTTGAAAATTATATTTTCAAACATCCTACCTCCGTTTTTTAAAATTACTAAAGGTATCAGATTACTCAAGAATATCGCCAAGAGCTATCTTTCTGCCGCGGACGAATGCGCCAGCACTCATTTTGCCCTTGCCCTCGGGAATAAGAAGGGTTATCTTCAGCGCCCCCTCGCCACAGGCTACGGTGACAAATCCGTCCCCCTTGTCGCTGAGGTCAATGACCTCGCCGGGTCTTCCCTTTCCCGATACCACCGTTGCTTTATTAATCTTCAGCATTTTGCCGTTAAGATAGGCAAACGCGCCGGGGATCGGAGTGACACCGCGAATGATGCAGTCGAGCCTTGCCGCAGGCAGAGTAAAGTCCACCTTGCAATCCTCCTTCTCCACCTTCTTCGCATAGCAGGCAAGAGAGTCGTCCTGCTTGATTCTGTCAGCTGTACCAAGATAAATTTTCTCAATAGTTTCGGAAAGAAGTTTGCCGCCCACCTCTGCCGAGCGATCGTGAATAGCCTCAAAATCATCCTCGGGAAGTATGGGGAATTTCTCGACCGAGATAATATCTCCCGTGTCAAGTCCCTCTGCCATATACATTACTGTGACGCCCGTCTCCTGCTCTCCCTCCATAATAGCCCGCTGCATAGGTGCGGCGCCACGATACTTGGGAAGAAGGGATACGTGTAGATTTACACAGCCGTATTTTGGGTATTCAATTACGTTAAGAGGCAGGATCTTGCCGTAAGCAACCACAACGATTATCTCGGGCTTATACGTATCAAGAAGAGCTGCAAACGCCTCGTCACGAAGGGTAGCGGGGGTGTGAACGGGAATACCGTGCTCCATCGCTAAAGTCTTTACCGGCGTGGGGGTCATAACGTTTCCTCTGCCGCGAGGCTTGTCCTCACGGGTGATTACAGCGCATATGCCGTGACCGTCCTCAATAAGACGGCTAAGACAGGTAGCCGATATTTCGGGCGTACCCATAAACATAATATTTTTCATTAGATAAAATCCTTACTAATCAGTCAGCTTTTTGATCTGAACGTCAATATAGAGCTTGCCGTCCAGGTGATCGCACTCGTGGCAGATGGCGCGGGCAAGCAGATCTGTACCGCTGAGCTCAAACTCCTCGCCGTGACGGTCTGTCGCTCTTACAGTGACAGCCTTCGGGCGCTTGGTGATGCCGTACTCACCTGGGTTGGAGAGGCATCCCTCCTGCTCGTTCTGCTCACCCGAGAAGGCGATGATCTTGGGGTTGATAAGCTCGATTACGTTGCCATCCTCGACCTCAATAACGACTATACGGCGAAGAACGCCGACCTGCACGGCTGCAAGTCCGCATCCGCCTGCCTCACGCATAGTCTCAACCATATCGTCAAGCAGTGTGAGTATTCTGGGGGTGATCTCCGTCACGGGTCTTGAAACCTTGCGAAGCATAGGATCGCCAAATTTTACTATCTTTAATTTTGCCATATTTTCTCCTTAAACGGTCATAGGGTTCATATCCACTGCAAGAGTCACCTTACGGGAGGTGGAGAACTCGCAGAGCAGCTCGTGGAAAAGTCCGCGTGACTGCTTATTTAGCTTACATTTTACGACCATTCTCATTCTGTATTTTTCATTTATTTTATAAACCTGTGCCTCAAAAGGACCGAATACGATAAAGGGCAGCTTGCCAAGCTCTCCGCTAAGCTTACTAAGAAGCGTATCGGACAGATGCTTTGACTCGCGAAGCAGCTCCTCCTCATCCTCCGAGGTCAAGGTAAGATTTACTATATCACAGAAGGGCGGGTATGAAAGCTCGCGACGGAGCGCGATCTCGCCCTCATAAAACTTCTCATAATCCTGAAGACAGGCAAGCCTGATAACCTCATTCTTCGGCGCGTAGGTCTGGATAACGGCGATGCCTCCGTCGGTGGCTCTGCCCGCTCTGCCGATCACCTGCGTAAGAAGCGAAAAGGTCTTTTCCGCCGCGCGAAAATCGCTGACGTAAAGGGAGGTATCCGCAAGAGCAACGCCGACTAGAGTCACCCTCGGGAAATCGTGTCCCTTTGCAACCATCTGGGTACCGAGAAGTATATCGTGGCGTCCCTCTCGGAAGTCCTCAAGCATTCTGTCATAGGACATTTTCGTGCCCGTGATGTCTGCATCCATACGGAGAACAGACATATCGGGAATGTATTTGTTAAGCTCTGCCTCCAGCTTCTGCGTGCCGTAGCCCAGGAAGGATAGCTTGTCCGCCAAGCAGGATGGACATACCTTCGGCACTCGCTCGCTGTATCCGCACATATGGCAAAGCAGCTTACCGCCGTCCTTGCCGTTGTGATAGGTAAGCGACACCGAGCATCTGGGACAGGAAAGCACCTCTCCGCACTCCTTACAGCTTATCTGCGTGGAATAGCCACGACGGTTGAGGAAGAGGATCGCCTGATTTTCATTCTCGTAAACCGAGTTCAGCGACTTCAGCAGTCGGTCGCTTATGGGAGAGGTATTACCGAGGCGAAGCTCCTCACGCATATCAACGATGATCGCATCGGGAAGCCTTACACCGCCGTATCTCTCACGCAGAGGAACGAGGGTATAAACACCCGTTTTTGCCTTATAAAAGCTCTCAAGTGAGGGGGTTGCCGAGGCGAGAAGCATCAATGCCTTATTCTTGCCGCAACGATATGCGGCTATATCACGGGCGTGGTACTTAGGATCCGACTCGGACTTATAGGTATGCTCGTGCTCCTCGTCAATAACTATCATACCGATATTGTCAAGGGGAGCAAATATTGCCGAACGGGTGCCTATTACAAGGTCCACCTCGCCCCGCTTGATTCTGCGCCAGGCGTCAAAGCGCTCGCCCTGAGAGAGAGAGGAATGTATTACCGCAACCCGCTCGCCGTATCTGCGGCAAAAGATGTTGACTGTCTGTGGTGTCAGCGCGATTTCGGGTACTAGCATTATTACCCGTCTGCCCTCTGATAGCGTCTTGTCAATGGCTTTCATTATGACCTTTGTCTTGCCGCTGCCCGTTACTCCAAAGAGCAGCGCCGCACGAGCCTCATCGGAAAGCAGCTCCGACTCGATAGTATCGTATGCGGTCTGTTGGGCGGAACTCAGGACTATCTCGGAGTTGTCCTTTATCCTGGCATATTCAGCATAAGGATTACGGATGCTCTCCGACTGAATTATTTTGATTATGCCCTTGTCCGCAAGGGCGGAAATGTTTGCGTAGGACACGCCGGGGGTGGCTCTGATAAGCTCAATATCAGCGATACCTATGCTCTTGAGATACTCGACAACAAGCCTCTGTCCCTCACTGCGAAGCCCTGCCCTGCCCTTTGCCGCAAGGAGAGCGTCAGCTTCCTCGGGTGAGAGTGTCAGCACGCAGGTCTTTTTCACCTTGACGCTAGGGATATCCGAAAGCGCCGCAGGAGGTATAACCGACCGTGCCGCCTCGCCAAAGCTGCAGAGAGTGTGCCCTTTCATAAACAGACAGAGTCCAAGCATCTCTTCACTCAATGAATAACGGGTGTCAAGCCGTGAGTGAACCGACTTGATTCTCTCCCCTTCACAGGCATCCTTTACCCGAGTGACGACCGCAAGGCGCAGAGAGTTAGCTCTGCCAAAGGGAACCTTTACGATATCGCCCGCGCGAATATCGTCCTCGCATAAATAGTCAAAGGGGCGGTCTATATGATATGGAGCATCAAAAAGATATACTTCACAATACATACAGTCCACCTCTTTTCCCTTTTTGTTTGGTTTTTAATTAAGATATGTGTTTTTTGAGATAAAATTGTCGCTTGTGACCGATGGCGCAGATATCTGCGGCGAGAGTTCAGCAACGGCAATTATAGTCAAAAAACATTAGTTTTCAGGATGTCTAAGCTTAAAGCGACCTGTCTCAAGCTTTGCAATGGCGATCTTAACCGCCTTTTTGTCCTTATATTCAGGATCGATAAGAGCCGCAAGGGGCTTCTCGGTCTCGTGGTTGTCGATCATCTTCTGCGCCTTTGCTCTCATCTCAATATACTCGTCGGTGACGATGCGAGCGCACTTTGCCACGCCGATAACAAGCTCGTAGCGGTTGAACTCGTCATTTGTAAGCTGTTTCACTGTAGGATAAATCATTTTTATTCTCCATTCTGCCTCTTGGGCCTCATAAATTAACTGTTTTTTTGAGGAAAACTATTCCTCTTCCTCCTCACCGTCGTCAACGGTATCATCGGAAAGACGGTTTGTAATAGTCTCTGTCTGTATTGCAGAGAGAATAACGTGCTCGGAGTCGGTGATGATAACCGATCTTGTACGTCTGCCGCAGGAAACGTCAATAACTCTGCCATCCTCCTTTGCATCGCGAACAAGCCTCTTGATAGGCTCGGAGTCGGGAGATGCAATAGCGACGATACGACCCGCGGAAACCATATTGCCAAATCCTATGTTGATGAATTTCATAACCGACCTCTCTTATTCAACGTTCTGAATTTGTTCTCTAATATTTTCCAATTCGCCCTTCATATTTACAACTATGCGGGCTATTTTTGCATTATTTGCCTTTGAGCCTATGGTATTGGTCTCGCGGTTAAGCTCCTGCATAAGAAAGTCGAGCTTTCTACCCGAGGGCTCGTTTGCAGCACAGATATCATAGAATGCGCCGAAGTGAGATCTGAGCCTTACAAGCTCCTCGTCAATGGCGATCTTATCTGCCCAGATAGCGCACTCGGTAAGTAGGCGGTTCTCGTCGGGAGTGATCTTGGCATCCTCAAGGAAGCTTCTGATCTTTGCCTCCAGCTTATCGCGATAACCTACGGTGTCCTCAAGCGAGATCTTCTCAACCTCGTCGGCATAGGAGCGGACGAGCTCGATCTTAGCCTTGATGTCGGTCTCTGCCTTAGCGCCCTCACGCTCGCGCATTTCATTATATCCTGCGATCGCCTCGTCAAG
The DNA here is from genome assembly GCA_017522795.1 of Clostridia bacterium. Lineage (GTDB taxonomy): Bacteria > Bacillota > Clostridia > Oscillospirales > CAG-272 > UBA1740. Next base: position 54,327 of record JAFWXZ010000032.1, read on the forward strand.
CACCGAGCGGAACAACTCCCACTCTGCCTCAAGATCCTCCTCAGGCTTATCATAGGTGAATATCTCCTGATTTCTGGCAACCGTCATAACGCTGATATCATCGCGAAGACCGAACTCCTCGGAAAGACGGCGCAGAGCCGAAAGATAGCTCTCAAGATATGCCGTGTCAAGACCTACGTTGCCAACGCCTGAGGTATGATTGTCAACGGTGACGAAGACGTCAACCTTTGCTCTGGCAACCGCTGTCTTACGGATATGCTCCTTTATACGCTCCTCAAGGAAAACGTATGCTCTCGGAAGCTTTACGTTGCAGTCAAAGAAGCGGGAGTTTACACTCTTTATTTCAATGGTAATATCCTTGGCTTCGCCCTGGCGCTTTGCTCTGCCAAAGGCAGTCATACTTTTAATCATTACTTTTCCTCCCGGTTTGTAGGAAGCTTTTTCTTAGGCTTTTTTGAAAGAGCCTTCAGCTCAGCAGTAAAGGAATCTATGTCCTTGAAATCTCTGTATATAGAAGCGAAGCGAATGTATGCGACGATGTCACACTCCTTTAATCTGGTGAGAACCATCTCGCCGATATCGGTAGAGGTGATCTCGGTGATAATAGCATTCATAAGCTCCTGCTCTATGGAGAGAGCAATTGCGTCGGCATCCACCGCGCGCTTCTGGCAAGCGATCTTAATACCGCGGGCAAGCTTATGCTTATCAAAGAACTCACGTCTGCCGTCACGCTTGATAACCGCGATCGGAACGGTATCAACAACCTCGTAGGTGTTAAACCTCTTACCGCAGGAGATGCACTCGCGTCTACGCTTTATACTGGTGCCTTCCTGGGTAGGTCTGGAGTCAAGCACTCTGGAGTCGGGATAGCTACATAAGGGACATTTCATCTGTTCTTCGCCTTTCTAAGCAAAATACATACTTTTAAAAAATAAAACATATTTAATCAGTATATTATAACATAAATATCTAAAAAAGTAAAGTATTTTTATAAAAAAAGGCTCGGCGGTATGCCGAGCCTGAGTATGTTACTGTTATTTTGCCTTTTTGAGAGAGGCAAGCTTGCCTGCTACCCAAGCGGAGAATTTCTCCATAAAGCCGATGCGAAGCTTTGCAAACCACTTGAAGGTAAGAGGCCATACGCTGCCCGCAAAAAGAACGATAAGGAAATAGCGAACCGCGCGTGCCACCATCTCATTTCCAAAGAGAGCGGTAAGAGGTGAACTAAGTCCTGCCTTAATGGCAAGAACTCCAAGGAGTCCGAGAACAAGCTTAATTATCTGCGCGTACCAACGGCCCTTCGTCTCAAATTTAATAACAGTGCGGTCGAGTATGTATACGGGAATAAGACCGAGGGTGCATCCGAAGAGGGTGCAGACGTTTTTAAGTCCGCTGTTATAGTTGTGAGGATCAAGAGTAGTGTCAGCCGAGATTGCGAGAACATAGCCGAGGAATCCAAGAGAAAGAAGCACGGATACGCCAACGATCCAGGGCATAAACCTATTCATTCTCTCATCGGTCTTGAACATGGGGCGAACAAGAAGAATAAGTGCCAGAGCTACGAGCAGAGAAACTACTACGTCAAGGGGTGTATGAACACCAAGATACATTCTGGAAAAAGCGACCAGAGCGATAACGGTGACGCAGATGGCGGTTTTCCACTTTTTAGGCTCAAAAGCACAGATCGAACCAAAGGTTCCTGCAATATTCTGCGTGTGTCCTGAGGGGAAGGAATAGCCTGTAGCCTCTTCGACAGCAGAATCAACAACATCAAATTCAGGATCGATTATCCAAGGACGAGGCACGCGGAAGAAGAGCTTTGCGATCTGGTTGACAACGGTACCTGCAAGTCCTGTAATAAGAACGAAGTAGCCTTCCCTCTTATTGATACACCAGAAAACAACAATAGCAACAACAAGAAAATATGTTTCCTCGCCAAGATGAGTGATGGTTGAGAAGAACCAATCAAACACAGGATTTCTTATACTTTCAAGAAAATGGAGAAATGGCATACAAGCCACAGCAAGATTTTCCATAAAAGCCATATTTAAACCTCCCGTCTATAATAAGACTTAATTTTTAAACAAATAAAGATATATTCCGATCCACTGAACCACTGCGCCCGCAAGCACGAAGAAATGCCAGATAAAATGACTGACGCGATTGCGGATCAGGAACGGTATAATACCAAGAGTATAAAGTATTCCGCCGCCAAGAATCCAAAGGGCGAGCGAAACGTTAGAAGCAAACATCTCGGGAAGAAGCATCAGCGCGCTCCAACCGAGCAAAACGTATATGGGAATATGCAAGAAGCTAAGCTTTGATGGTCCAAAAACACCGACAAGGCTTATTCCGGCGGCAATAACAGCCCATTGAACAGCAAAGAAAATAAAGCCAAAGAGATTGCCGAAGAAGCATAGAAGAACCGGAGCAAAGGTAGCACCGATCAGAAGATAGATCGAGCAATAATCGAATCGATGGAAGAGCCTTTTTACAGCACTGCCGTGAGCAAATGCGTGATAAAGGCAGCTTGAAATAAAGAGGATAAACAGTCCTACAAAATATATTGCCGCGGAAACGTACTCAAGAGACGTGTCAGCCTCAACAAGCATCAATCCAAAGGCGATAATCGCAAACACAGCTCCAAGACCGTGAGTAATAGAATTTCCTATTTCCTCAAGGATGGGACGCTTCGGTGGGTTTACAGGCTGCTTCTTCCCTACTGCAGCATAATACTCTGACAGGGCAAGGTCGTATTCGCGCTCGGCAAGATCAAGCTCCTCGTGATATTTTTCTTCGGCTGCGGTAAGCAGCTTCCTATACTTCAACCTTGCATCTTTTTTGATTTTTTTGAAATTACTTTTTATTTCTTTTTTCGTCATTTTTCGATAAAAAGTGCAAATATGTTAACAAGACTTGACTTATTTAGACAAAATTCGGCGCAAAACTTCATTTAAAATATCAAGTGATGCGCCGAAAATGTGATGAAAAGATTATTATTTTATCTTGAAATATTAGAGTAATTACGCCTCAAGAAGGCCTCTTACGCACTCTGCTATTCTCTCATCCTTGCAATTAGCAAAGAAGTATTCCTTAAACCTTTTGCCCGATAGTGCTCCCACGGTAAGATCGCGGTCAAGATGCTCGAGAATATAAACAAGGTCATTGTGAGTAACCTTCTTTACCTCGTCAAGAATTCTCTTATTTCTCTGCTCGGGAATGGCTCTCTCACGAGGATAACCAAGTCCCCACTCAGAAACGAAGAGCTTCTCAAATACATACTGAAGATTTAGCTCGCAGCCCCAGCCCCAGCCCTTTGCAAAGGGCATAGAGATCGCGTTGCCGTTATTTACCTGGGTGAACTGATATGCGTCTGTGGGGTCTACAACGTGGCCACAGAGCACACCGGGAAATGCATTGCAAGCAAGCATAGCGCCCTCGCCTGTGCCGCAACCTGTAATTACAAGATCGCAAGCACCCGAGTTGAGGAGTACAGCAGACAGAATGCCGATCTGCACATAGGTAAGCTGCTCCTTATCCTCGGCAGAATACATACCATGATTAAAAACCTCGTGACCGAGAGGCTCAACTACAGAGCGAAGAGTAGACTCAATCAAGGCGTTCTTAGCCGCCTGGCTGTTCTCATTTATAAGAGCTATTTTCATTGGAAATCTCCTAAAAGTTTGTAAATAATGAAGGCGTAGATTACTACGGCGATTTAAGTGCGTCGCCCGACAACAAGAATCATATGAAATTATGGTGTTCCGACAAACTTAATTTTGCGTCAGACGAGGCACACCGAGAAGCGCAGGCGACGGTGCAGTTACCTACTCCGAGCCGAGCATCACAGGTGAACAAAAGATTACACAAAATTAAGGAGTCAGGCGGTTAGGGCCACGGAACAGGAACTCTGCCTCCTTGATCGAAAGTCCAAGGAAGAGCATAGTAAGACGGTCGATACCAAGACCGAAGCCGCCGTGAGGAGGACAGCCGTACTTGAAGAATTCAAGATAGAACTTAACGTCCTCTGCAAGCCCCTTTTCTTCAGCCTGAGCCTTGAGAATATCATATCTGTGCTCACGCTGTGCGCCTGTGGTGATCTCAACTCCGCGCCAGATAAGGTCATAACCCTGGGGAATTCCCTGCTCGTCTCTCATATGATAGAAGGCTCTTTCCTTCGCATCATAGTCGGTGATAAAGAGGAATTCATGGCCGAACATATCACGGCAAAGCTGCTTTGTCATACGCTCTGCCTCGGTTGTAAGGTCGCCGTGAAGCTCCGCAGGAACGGTATAGCCATATCTCTTCTCAAGCTCTGCATAAACGTCAGCAAGCTTCATTCTCGGGAAAGGAAGAGTGGGAACGATAACCTCATACTCGGGACCGTAAAGCTCAACGATTTTATCTCCGTGCTTCTCTTTTACCTCTGCGAGAGCATAGGTGAGAAGCTCCTCCTCCATCTTCATAACATCGTCAAAGGAGTCGATATAAGAGAACTCAAGGTCAAAGCCTGTGAACTCGGTAGCGTGCTTGTTGGTATAGGATTTCTCTGCTCTGAACACAGGACCGGTCTCAAAGATTCGCTCAAGTCCTGATGCCATAGCCATCTGCTTATAGAACTGAGGGGACTGTGCAAGATATGCAAGTCCGTCAAAATACTTAACCTCGAAAACGTCAGAGCCAGACTCGCTTGCGGCAGCAATAAGCTTGGGAGTATGGATCTCAACGAAGTTGCGATCCACAAGGAACTTACGCATAGCGTTGGTAAGAGTGGTCTGCATCTCATACATAAGGTGATTCTTGTCGCGGCGAAGATCGATCCATCTGTAGTCCATACGAACATCGATGTCAGAGTCGTCCTTGATAGGAAGAGCATCTGCAATAGATTCGATCTTCATAGTGGTGGGATACATCTCCTTGCCACCCATTTTAACATATTCGCTTGCTACAACCTCACCCTCAAAGGTAACGACGGAGTGTATAGTAAGCTTATCAAGCATCTCTGCAAACTCGGGATGCTTTTCCTTTTCGATAGTGATCTGAAGCTTGCCTGTAATATCCTTAACAACGATGAACGCCATAGTTCTCTTGTTACGGAAATTCTCAACGAAGCCACTTACTCGGCAAAAGCCGGGAGTTACGTCTTTAATGTAGGTTCTTTCCATTTTTCTATTCCTTTTTATATGAATTAATTTGTTTTATTATAAAAATCGACATATTTTTTCACATTAATATTATACCATTAATTAATAGAAAATGCAATAGATTTAACCTATTTTAGACCATTTTTCTTTTCCTATATATTAAAAAAGACAAATTCCTTTAAAACTTTATATAAATAGAGAAAACCGCCTGTTTTTTACAGGCGGTTTTTCTGCTGATAATTCAATTTTATCGGATAACCGATACTCGAATAATAGGACATTTAAAACTGAATCATCAGTCCAGTCCGTTTTCATTTGTTTGAGGATATAAATATGTATCGTAGTCAGGATTATAGACGTTTACGATGAAACGATGATTTGTTGCAAGTGTCTCACCGGTGAATTTATCATACCACTCCTTACAAGCGCTACAATTCATCTCAGCACAAGCGGTACACTTGAAGTAACCACGAGCAAAGCCATATTCATCGTAGATCTCATCAGTAAGTTCAACAATACCGAGAACCTCGCTGAGATCATAATAAAGCTTGCCTGTTCTCTGATCAACCTTAGCATCAGGAAGCTCCTTGATGATAGGATTATCGGGGTTATAGCTATCCTTATCGGGATGATATACAGCAGTATGATTCTTATCCGCCTCAAAATCGATGTACGCAAGATAGGTCTTGGTGCCGATCTTAACCTGACCAATATATCTGACAAGACAGCAGGAGGAAACGGAAGCATCGCGAGTTACCACAAGGCCGTTAGTCTCAGTATATGTAACAGTACTGCCGTCTTCATCACATACATCTTTACATTCGCCAATCATTGCATAGCCCGTAGATGCATCATAGGTCATCTTCCAGTCGTAATCGTGGCCCTTAGGGTCAACTACCTTAATTTCCATCAAATCGGTAAGAACCTCATTACAAACCTTACAGGTAGGAATGTGCTCGTATGTACCGAATTCAGTACAGGTAGACTCCTTTACGTTTTCATCCGACCAAACAATCTCGGGTGTGTGCTCACCGTTTATGTATACCTTTTCTCTTGAAGCTTCAGCCTTGCATACTGTGCAATACTTAACCTCGTCATAAGAGCCGCCCTCGGTAAGAGTGTGAGCTTTTTCATTTTCTTTTACGGCTGCACCAGCCTTGTGACCGGTTGCAGGAATAATCTGTTGATCGAACTGTTCACCGCATTCGGTGCATACTCTGCACTTCAAGCCATCCTCAGTACAGGTGGCGGGAGTTAAAGTTATCCACGCATTATCGGGAGCGGTGTGTTCGAGCGGCGCCTTGATGAACTGATTGTAAATAAATAGTCCGAGAATTACCAAAATGATAAACAATACTATTCTCAAAACGGTATAATCGTGATATTTAGCGGTTCTCATTATAATCCTCCTACTAAATTTACCTTGCCAGCAAGGTGCGTTTGATCTCCAATATTTTTTTGGCGAAGGCGGCTGCACAAGGCAACCGCCCTGCCTTTATTTAGTAATCATTGGAGAAAGATTACTTGGTTTTTTTGTTTTAATTATTTGGTTTTAAATTAAACCTTAGGCTCGTAGTAAGCAACGATCCAGTTACCGCACTGAGAGCACTTGTATACGTAGTAGATCTTGTCTACGCCCTCTGCTCTATGGCAGTCTTCCTTAGCGGGCTTCTCATCGTGAACGTAACCGCCGTTGATAGCGAAGTTAACAACTATTGCACCGGAAACTTCCTCATTCTTATCAGTAAGAACGATGGTGTACTCATCATAAGGATCTACGCAATCACCGTAAACGATGGTGTAAACCTTACCGATGTACATAGGATCAAGAGCAGGAATTGCAAGCTCAAGAGTAGTATCGCACTCTGCGCAGTTAACCTTAACAACACCCTCGGACTCAGCGGTGGGAAGAGTGGTTACGGAGTAAGTGCAGGTGTCATCTACGCTGTGGCCGTGAGCGGGAAGAACAACGTTAACCTTAACGGTAGTGCCATCGGTGTAGGTGTAAACGTAGTTAGCCTTACCGTCAGTGGTACAGGTATCGGGAATCTCAACAGTGTAAACGTAATCAGCAGAAGTAGGATCAAGAGCAGGAAGCACAAGCTTCTCAACGCCCTCAGCGTGCTCAAGACCGCAATCGTTACATACGCGAACAGCCTCACCAGCTGCGTCAACAGTGGGAGCAGTAGTGATGGACCAGGGACCCCAGCTGTGGCCCTTGGGAGAACCAATCTCACGAGACTCGAAGCAGGTCTCGTGCTTGCACGCTGTGCACTCACGGATCTCAACGGGAACCCAAGTACAGGGATTGTAACCGGGAGTAGGAATGGTGGGCTCCCATGCGCCGTAAACGTGACCTACAGCAGTACCAACCTCAAGCTTCTCCTCGCCGCAGCCGTTAAGGCACTGAGCAGAGTATACGCGCTCCCACTCACAATCACAGATAGTGGTGTCGTTAGCACAAAGGGTCCACTCATCAGAGCCTTCAACGAAGGTAGGATAAGAGTGACCTGTTGCAGGAGCAGTCTCAGTGATAGAAACAGGCTCGCCGCAGCCAGCGCACTCTACGGTAGTGATCTCGGGAGTAGTGCAAGTAGCGGGAGTTACAACAGGAGTCTTAAGAATGTTGTGTGCACAAGCGATCTCAGCCCAACCGCAAGCGGTACATGCTCTAAGAGCATAGTGAGAACCGTTAAGGTCGGAAACCTTAATCTCAGTCCAGGTGTGAGCGTCACAAACAGCACCCTCAACTCTACCAAGAGTCTCGGAAGTACCGTCGGTGTATGTAAGAACGAGTTCGCCGTTCTCGTTGATAACAGCGGAAGCAATGCCACGGCCGTCTTCGCCAGCATCACCCTTGTCGCCCTTATCACCCTTGTCACCCTTGTCGCCCTGAGCACCGGTTTCACCCTTTTCGCCCTGAACGCCCTGGATGCCCTGTTCGCCCTTATCGCCTTTATCACCCTTGGGGCCAGTCTCGCCCGCGCAAGCAACAAGAACGCCACAGATCATGAAGCACATTACGAAAATTGCGATCAATTTAAGAATGTTCTTGTTCATAGTAAATTTTTCTCCTTTAATTAATTTATATTTTCTTTATGGAAAACACATGCCTGCCTTCTGCCTCCGAACGACAAAATCAAAACCGTTGGGCGAGTGGTTTATAACGATTTATGTCATTTTTCGGCAAAAGGGCAAACTAATGCACTTTCTTGTAATGATTATACAACTTCTTGTCTAATAAGTCAATAGTTTTTTTGAAAAAAAATCTTTTTTAATACTTTTTATTAAATTTAATTATTATAAAGCATATGCGCGAGATAAAAATATGCGATTTTTCACAAAACCCATGGAGCAAAATCGCGATTGTGTGACACTCTCACATATACCAAGTCCGTAGGACTTTCGGCAAAATCGGCAATCGGAAAATCGATTGCCGTTTTTGTCATTATTTGTTGATAATATTACTCAGCCTTGGGAGCAGCGTCACGCATCGAAAGGTTCTGTCTGCCCTTCTCATCGGTGCCGAGATACTTAACGCGAACGGTGTCGCCGACTGCTACAACGTCCTCTACCTTCTCGGTTCTCTGCTGCTGAAGCTTGGAGATGTGAACCATACCCTCCTTGCCGGGAGCGAACTCAACGAACGCGCCGATAGGAATAATTCTAGTGACGGTACCCTCATAGGTCTCGCCTACCTCGGGCTCGAATACGATAGCGTCGATGATAGCCTTCGCCATATCAGCGCTGTCGCGGTTAACCGCTGCGATAAATACAGTACCGTCGTCGTTGATATCAACCTTTGCGCCGGTATCAGCAACGATCTTCTGAATTACAGAGCCGCCCTTGCCGATAACCTCACGGATCTTATCGGGGTTGATGGTCATAGAGATCATCTTGGGAGCGTATGCAGATACCTCTGCTCTGGGCTCAGCGATTGCGGGAAGTATTACCTTGTCAATGATCTCGTTTCTACCCTGGTGAGTAGTTTCAAGAGCCTGCTTAATGATTTCGGGAGTAAGGCCGTCTACTTTAAGGTCCATTTGAATGGAGGTGATACCCTTGTGAGTACCTGCGACCTTAAAGTCCATATCGCCATAGAAGTCTTCAAGACCCTGAATGTCGATCATGGTATCCCAAGAGCCGTCCTCTGCAGTGATAAGACCGCAGGAAATACCTGCAACGGGAGCCTTAATCGGAACACCTGCGTCCATAAGAGCAAGAGTAGAGCCGCAAACGGAACCCTGAGAGGTAGAGCCGTTAGAGCTTACAACCTCGGATACAAGACGGATTGCGTAGGGGAATTCTTCTTCCGAAGGAAGAACGGGAACGAGAGAACGCTCTGCAAGAGCACCGTGTCCGATCTCACGACGTCCGGGAGAACGAAGTGCCTTTGCCTCACCGGTGGAGTAA
>JAFWXZ010000033.1 GCA_017522795.1 Clostridia bacterium
ATATCACATAATCCATTGAAAATCAATAATTCTTTTAAGCGAATCAATAATTGAACGATACCCCATAAATTGAACGAAAAGGATATAAAGTGAACGATTTGTATTTTACGGGTAAAAATAAAAAAACTTGCAAGGACGAAAACTCTCCCAGCAAGCCTCTATTTTTGCTAAAAAACCTATAAAAAGGTCATAATACCTCCATTTTGGCAATAAAAAAAACATAATACCGATATTTTTCCTATCAATATTATGGTTTCTTTATGGTGTGGGTAACAGGAGTCGAACTGAGGTTGCTACGCAGGCCTCGCTAAGTTTGGTCTTCGCCAAACTTGCCTGCTTTCTCGCCTTTGGCGAGAGCGGCTTCATCATAATCTATCACCACGCAAAAAGGACCGAAACGCCTAATGGCATTCCGATCCTTTTGGTGCGGGTAACAGGAGTCGAACCTGCACGTGTAAACACCAGATCCTAAGTCTGGCGCGTCTGCCAATTCCGCCATACCCGCATTGCCTTTGTTATTGTATCACAGAAATAACCAAAAGTCAATAGACATAAGGATAATATAATTGACGTTTTTTGTCTTTTTTCATAAACTGTATTTGGGAGGGATAATGGCCCTCCATAAAAGACAAGGAGAATCAAATGGCAACTTTTTATAATCAGGCAACACTTTCCTTTGCAGGAAGGGTGACAAACTCCAACGTGACTGAGGGCGAGCTGGTCTCCGGGCTCAGTTTAACCAAAACAGCCGTATCTACAGATTACGGCCCGGGAGACGGTATAGTTTACGCAGTGACGCTTGTAAACGCCGATTCAGTAGCAAAAAGCGGCATAACACTTACCGACAACCTTGGAGCATATACTCTTATGGGTGGCACGACGGAATTCGTTCCCCTGACCTATGTAGACGGTTCTGTCCTCTACTATCAGAACGGTGTTCTGCAGCCCGCTCCAACCGTCGTTGCAGGCAATACTCTTGTAATAAGCGGAATTGACGTTCCCGCGGGAGGAAACGTTATTGTTCTCTATGAGGTGCGGGCAAATTCATTTGCTCCTCTTTCTGCTGGATCCTCGATATTCAACACGGTGTCCGCCGGAGGCGACGGTGTATGCGAGGAGCTGACCGATAACGCACAGATTCCCACAAGAGATGAGCCACTTCTCTCAATTGCGAAGGCAGTCAATCCCCTGACACTCACTTGCGGTGATGAGGTCACCTACACCTTTATCATACAGAACGCGGGTAATACTGCAGTGGTTGCAACGGATGATCTTATTGTGTCGGATACTTTCAACCCTATTCTAACGAGCATCACAGTTACCCTGAACGGAGAATTATTAAACGAAGGAACACAGTATACCTATAACGAGCAGACGGGAGAATTCACAACAATTGGCGGAGCGATTCCTGTTCCTACAGCAACCTTCACACGCGACAGTGAAACGGGCGTAGTCACAACTACTCCGGGCGTTGCCGTGCTGACTATTACAGGTATGATTTAACCGAGATCAATTCTGCCAAAAATTATAGCCGCGTTTTGCAATTAAGCAAAGCGCGGCTTATTGCTTTTTTATATATCCAACGAAGGCTTTCGCTTCTGCGGCTGAATTCCCTCGGTCAGAGTAAACCAGAATTCGCAGCCATCGTTGTCAATAGATTCAACACCGATGGTTTCTTCGTGAGCATCAATGATGGTCTTGGAAATATAGAGTCCCAAACCAACGCCCGTCTTGTCAAGGCCACGGCTCTTATCAGTCTTGTAGAATCTATCAAATACCATTTTCGAATCCTCCTCAGAGATGCTCTGTCCCTGATCATACACGGCAACCTTGATCTTTGTATCGGTAATCTTGGAAATGGAAATTTTAAGCTTTCCCTCTTCCCTTGCAAATTTTATCGCATTGTGACATAGGTTATACATTACCTGATAAATAGCATCCTTATCTGCGCGAACGTACATTGCGTCATTTTCAGAATAAAACTCTACGTCAAGTCTCTTATCCTCGATCTTCTGCTCGAAGGATATAAGAATAATTCTTGCTACCTCCGCAATATCGAAATCCGTATAGTTGAACTTTCTCTCGCCCGATTCAAGTCTTGAGACGTCAAGCAACTGAGAAACAAGCCTTGACAGCCTGTGTACCTCTGCAGAAATAACGCCAAGGTAATACTCGTGCTTTTCGGGTGGAATAGCGCCCGAATTGATGCCGTCAATGAAGCCCGATATGGTAGTCATCGGAGTACGAAGATCGTGGGAAATATTCGCGAGAAATGAATTACGCATTTTTTCAAGATTCTCAAGCGAATCCGCCATATTATTAAATGCAGTTCCGAGGGCGGCTATCTCATCGTTGCTCTTGTTAACCGATACTCTTACGGAGAAATCCCCCTTGGCAAAGCTCTTTGCGGCATTGGTCATTTTACGCAGAGGATGTACAATACGTTCTGTTATAAAATAAGCAGCAATAACGGCTGCAAGAAGAACCCATATAGAGCTGTTGATTACCACCTGTCTTGTAATTTTTACGAAATTACTCTCTCGGTTAGTGGAGGTCATGGTCATAACGTAGCACTCGATCTCCCCCTCGCGCTCTACGGGCTTGGCAAATGCCATATAATGATCAGATAGTGATCCGCCAATGGTTCCGTTATAAACGTAGCTGACCTCACCGCCTTCACCCGTGCGTCTTGTAAAATCCAAAACGTTTATACTTCCAAAGCCTCGTTCAAGATCAATTACCGCCATCTTACGCTCATCCTTGCTTTCGTGAGCGGTTGAAAGAATGATTTTACCGCTTTGGTCTAAAATCATAACGTCATAGTCAGAGTTAAGGTTTACCATAGGCTCTATCGCCTCGGCAACCTCAAACACCTCTTGGGATATAGGATCGACTCCGTCAGACTTTATAACATCTACAATAATAGAGCTTTCCTTTTCCAGCCTCTCTTCCGTATCGCTGAACGCATAGTTTCTGACAAGCGACGTGACGATACCTGATAGAATAACGAAGCTGACAAGTATTATGATTACTAGTGCGGTAAGATATTTTGAAAAAGTCGTCTTTAACACTCGTTTTTCTCCCTTAAATAATTATTAAATATATTTTAACATATTTTATCACAGAATGTCAAATAATTTTACACATTTGGATTGACTAACTATGAATTTTGTGTTAAAATTAAATGTAAAAAATTTGATTTACGTTTAAAGGAGTATATAAAATGACAGTAACAAGATTTGCGCCCAGCCCTACAGGCTATATGCATATAGGTAATCTAAGAACGGCGCTTTATTCTTATCTTATCGGCAAGCACGATGGCGGTAAGTTTATTCTTCGCATTGAGGACACCGACCGTGAAAGACTTGTTGAAGGAGCAACCGATGTAATTAAATCCACTCTTGCTATGACGGGTCTCAACTATGACGAGGGTCCCGATGTAGGTGGCGACCACGGCCCATACGTTCAGTCCGAGCGCAAGGAGATTTATATGGAGTATGCAAAGAAGCTTGTTGAAATGGGCCACGCATACTATTGCTTCTGCACCAAGGAGCGCCTCGAGCAGCTTCACGAGGCTGATGCTCTCGGAGGATATGACAGACACTGCCGCAATCTTTCTCCCGAGGAGGTTGAGGCTAATCTCAAGGCAGGTGTCCCCTTTGTTATTCGTCAGAAGATGCCTACCGAGGGTGTGACAAGCTATCACGACGAGGTGTTCGGCGACATTGCTATGAATAATGAGGAGCTTCAGGACCAGATCCTGATGAAGGCTGATGGCTATCCTACCTACAACTTCTGTCACGTTATTGACGACCATCTTATGGGAGTTACACACGTTGTGCGAGGCTCTGAGTATCTGACCTCTACACCTAAGTATGTTCTCCTCTATGATGCATACGGCTGGGAGAGACCTACCTACGTTCATCTCCCCCTGCTTATGGGAAAGGATGCAGAGGGTAACATTTCCAAGCTCTCCAAGCGTCACGGTGCTGTTTCATTCCAGGACCTTGTTGCTGACGGATATCTTCCCGAGGCAATTATCAACTACATTTCCCTTCTCGGTTGGTGTCCCAAGGGTGGCGAGCAGGAATTCTTCACTCTTGACGAACTGAAGGAGGCATTCACTATTGACGGTGTGTCCAAGTCGCCCTCCGTATTTGACTTTGAAAAGCTGCTTTGGTTCAATGGCGAGTATATTCACAAGCTTGAGGACAAGAAGTTCACCGAGCTTGTTGCTCCATTCATCAATACCGAGCTTCCCGAAAACATCAACAAGGCAAAGATGCTCGGCCTGCTCAAGACCAGAATCGCAAAGCTCTCCGAGATCAATGACAGAATGGCATTCTTCATCACTCTACCCGAGTATGATAAGGAGCTCTTCCTCAACAAGAAGAACAAGATTTCCGACTATGAGATCGTTAAGACCGTTCTCACCGAGGCGAAGTCTATTCTTGTGGGTGTGGAAAGCTTTGACAACGATACCCTCTTTGCCGCTCTTATGCCTATCGCAGAGAAGCTTCAGATCAAGACCGGAACTCTTATGTGGTGCGTACGTATCGCAGTTTCGGGTATGACTGCAACTCCCGGTGGCGCAACCGAGATTATGGAGGTTATCGGCAAAGCAGAGGCTCTCTCAAGAATTGAGAAGGCACTTACCAAACTTGCGTAAAGCATTCTTCTACAAAAAATATTAAAAGCGAGTCTCATCTGAGACTCGCTTTTTCTTTAGTATTAATCAAGCTCCTTAAGACCTGTGTAAAGCTCGTAGTATCTGCCCTTTTGAGCCAGGAGATCGTCGTGGTCTCCACGCTCGATTATCTCGCCCTGCTCAAGCACCATAATAGCGTTTGAATTGCGGACGGTGGAAAGTCTGTGAGCAATTACAAAGGTGGTTCTGTCCTTCATAAGTCTGTCCATGCCTCTCTCAATGTGACGCTCGGTACGAGTATCGACGGAGGATGTCGCCTCGTCAAGAACCAGGATAGGAGCCTTTGACAGAGCCGCACGGGCTATATTAAGCAGCTGTCGCTGTCCCTGGGAAAGATTTGCGCCGTCGCCCTCAAGAACGGTGTCATAGCCGTGCTCAAGACGCATAATAAAGCTATGAGCACTGGCAGTCTTTGCCGCAGCGATAACCTCATCGTCGGTAGCATCAAGTCTGCCGTAACGGATATTTTCCATAACGGTTCCCGTAAAGAGATGAGTATCCTGGAGCACCATGGCGATATTCTTACGGAGGAAATCACGCTTATATGATTTGAGGGGCTTTCCGTCGATGGTAATAGTTCCCTCCTCTATATCGTAGAAGCGGTTTAAGAGGTTGGTGATAGTTGTTTTGCCCGCGCCTGTAGAGCCAACGAATGCGATCTTCTGACCGGGTCTTGCATAAAGGGATATATTTTTCAGAACAACCTTATCGGGATTATAACCAAATGTGACGTTCTCCATAATAACGTGTCCCTTGATAGTGTCGTCAATAGCATCCTCGTCATCGGGAGTCTCGGGCATTTCATCTATAACGTTAAACACGCGCTCTGCACCAGCGAGAGCTGCAAATAGGGTGGAAACCTGCTGCGAAAGCTGGCTTATCGGCATAGAAAACTGCTTTGAGTAGTTGGCAAACACGGTAAGTGCGCCCGGAGTAAAACCGCTTACAACTATCAGTATACCTCCGACGCCAAGAGTAATTGCGTAGGAAATAAGGCTGATATTGTGCATTATCGGGCCTGTGACGCCGCCCCAGAACTGTGCCTTTTGCTGCTTATCACGAAGATCCTCGTTAAGCAGATTCATCTCATCGATACACTCGTCCTCGTGGTTGAATACCTTAACCACCTTCTGACCACTGATAGTTTCCTCAATATATCCGTTCACAGCACCGATAGCCGCCTGCTGAGCACCGTAATACTTAGAGGAATTCTTTGCAATAGTGCCTGCCGCAAACATAAGCAAAGGCAGGAAAAGAACTGTTATTAGAGTGAGCCATATGTTAGTGGTCAACATAAAAATAAATGTTCCGGTAAGTGAAATAACACCGCTGACGATAGAGGTAAGCGAGTTGTTCAGCATAACGTCGATATTATCAACGTCGTTTGTAAAGCGGCTCATGATCTCTCCCGTAGGATTAGAGTCAAAATACCTTACAGGCAGCTTCTGCAGCGCCTTAAAGAGATCGTCTCTTATGGTTTTGATAGAATTCTGCGACACAGAGAGCATAAGTCTGCCCTGAATATAACTGCCAAAAGCGGATATGCCGTAAACCAATGCAAGAATTATCAATGCGGCAAATACATAGACCGTCACTTCTGCCGCGGTATTTACCATAAGCGAAGAGATAAAAGGTGTATCAGCAAAAGCTGCAATAACCTTATCAGCCATTATTTCAAGCGCGCTGGGATCAAGAACCGCATCAGGCTTAACCGCAAGTGTAATGCGGTTGATTATGGGCGCAATAAGATATCCTGCGCAAAGCGAGCTTACTGTAGTCAGGAGCATACAAGCGAATACAAGAACGAGAAGCACCTTATACTTTCCAACATATGAAAGAATTCTGCTTACCGTCTTGCCCATATTTTTAGGCTTTCCCTTTCCTCTGACACCGTGCTTATTGCCAGGACCCCCGCCACGCAAAGACATACCGTGAGAGACGCTGTTATATTGCTTTTTAAGCTCTTCAAGATTTCTTGCCATAGATTACGCCTCCTTTCTGTCCATCTGCGAGTAGAAAATCTCGCTGTATTCTTCGTTATTTTCAAGCAGCTCGTCGTGAGTGCCTACACCTGTCACACAGCCATCATTCATAACGATAATGAAATCTGCATCTTTAACCGAGCTGATGCGCTGGGCAATGATGATCTTTGTACAATCGGGAAGATCCGTAGCGAAAGCCTCTCTTATCTGCGCCTCGGTTGCGGTATCGACTGCGCTTGTAGAATCGTCAAGAATAAGGATCTTCGGTTTTTTAAGAAGTGCTCTGGCAATACATAGTCTCTGCTTCTGACCGCCCGAAAGATTTGTTCCGCCCTTGTCAAGCAAGGTGTCGTATCCCTCATTAAATGTGGATACAAACTTATGTGCCGCAGAATGCTCTGCCGCTCTGATCATCTCCACATTGGTCGCATCCGAATCACCCCAACGAAGATTATAACCAATGCTACCCGAGAATAGAAGATTCTTCTGCAGAACCATACCGATACCGTCACGAAGATTAACGAGTGAGTAATCCTTGACATTCACTCCATCAATGGTTACCTCTCCCTCGTCAACGTCATAAAGTCTTGGAATCATTGAAACGAGAGTGGTCTTTCCGCAGCCCGTTGAGCCTATGATTCCAACGGTAGATCCTGCGGGAATGGTAAGGTTAATATTGTCAAGAACAGGCTCGCCGCTATTCTTGTAATAACGGAAGGATACATTCTTGAACTCTATATCTCCACGGCTGATTATGTGTTCTGCCGAGGAATTTGTGTCATTTATATCAATTTTCTCGTCAAGCACCTCACACACACGGCGTCCTGACGCAAGCGCACGGGAGGCGAACATAAAGAGCATTGACACCATCATAAGCGATGAAAGGATCTGTGTCGTATAGGTGATAAATGCAGAAAGATCTCCGACGAGCATACCGCCATCAAGTACGATATGGTGTCCTGCCCAGATAACAGCTATAACTGAAATATACATAAAGATATTCATTACAGGCATAGACCAAATAAGCACCTTGACGGCATTCATACCGCTATTTTTAAGGTCTGCGTTGTCCTTAGAAAATTTCTCTATTTCATAATCCTCACGAACGAAGGATTTTACTACTCTGACGTTCGTAACGTTCTCGCGCACAGTGGAGTTGAGCTTATCCACCTTTTTCTGCAGCTTCTCAAATCTGGGGAATCCCATTCTGATAAGGAAGAACAGGACTATAAGCATCGTAGGCATTGTTACGGCAAGAATTACAGAAAGACTGGGCTTCAAGCTCACCGCCATAATGATACCACCGATAAACATACCGGGAGATCTAAGTGCCATACGAAGAAGCATATTTACAAAATTCTGTAGCTGAGTGACGTCGTTAGTCATTCTCGTCACAAGCGAGCTGGCAGAGAATTTATCAATATTAGCAAATGAATACTGCTGTACCTTGGCATAAAGATCGCGTCTTAAATCGGCGGCAAAGTTTACAGATGCCTTAGCTCCGAAGTAAGCGCCTGCCACACCGCCCGTCATCATAAGAAGCACGATAACGATAAGCGTACCTGCTATACCAATACTGCCACCGATAGTAAGCTCACCGTCGTTTGCGCGATTGATAAGCTCGGCAAGCAGAAGCGGCATAAACATCTCGCCGATTACCTCGACGATCATACCGACAGGTCCGAGAATAAAGGACGTCAGATACGGTTTTATATATTTCCACCATCTTTTCATTGGTTATTCTTCCTTTCACAATGCTTTTTCATATTCGCCTGCAGTCTTTCAAGGCAGGAGATGTAGATGTCAAGCTCCTTATCGGTAAAGCCCTCGAACATTGAGGAATCCACCTCACCGAATATCTTGCAGCTTTCGGTGACGAGCGCTCTTCCCTTTTCGGTAATCTTAAGCTCGTTATATCTGTTATCCTGGCCGAGCGTACGCTCCACGTATCCGTCCTGCTCCATTTTTTTTAGCGCACCTGTGACCGCCGCTGGTGTCACGTTAAGATGCTCGGCAAGCTCCTTTTGCGATGGAAGACTTGCATGACAGGCAAGGTGCATAAGAATCCTGTGCTGTGTTCGGTGAATGCCAAGCGTACCCACCTGTGAATCTATAAGCGACCTGTGCATATGATCGGTCTTTATCATCATATTTATAGCTCTGGAAAGCTTTGATTCCGCCATATTTTTCCCTTCCTAAAAACATTTTAGTTGTTAATAATTAACCACTTAACTATTATACACATTTTACAACGAAAGTCAAGCGCTTTTGTATATTTTAACAAAATATACATACTTTATTTTTCTGCTTGCATTTTCCATCAAAAAATGATAAAATAGTTTCAGAAAGTGAGGCAGGATATATGTTTAACACTACTCTTTGCTATATAGAAAAAGACGGTGCATACCTAATGATACACCGCATAAAAAAGATAAACGATATGAATAAAGACAAGTGGATAGGTGTCGGTGGAAAGCTGGAGGAGGGAGAGACTCCCTTCGACTGTGCAAGACGTGAGATAAAGGAAGAAACGGGCGTTTGCGTCACCGACCTTAAATACAGGGGCATTATTACCTTCGTATCTGACCTATATGGAACAGAGTATATGCATCTGTTTACCGCCACAAAATACAACGGCGAAATAGACTATAACTGTGACGAGGGCAAGCTTGAGTGGGTAAAAAAAGAAACAATACCTACTCTGCCCATTTGGGAGGGCGACAAGATCTTCTTCAAACTTATAGAAAAAGAAGAAAGATTTTTTTCACTGAAGCTCTGCTATGAAAGTGACAGGCTTGTGTCCCACACACTTGAATATTAAAAAAGGAAAGCTTTTACGCTTTCCTTTTTTTATTACTTCAGCAGCTTTTTTCTTTCCTTATAATCAGGCAAAACCGCCTCGACTATCTTGTAGAATCTCGGTGAGTGATTCATCTCTACAAGGTGGGCAAGCTCGTGTACAACAACGTAATCAATAGCCTCCTCGGGATAAAGCATAAGTCTGTATGAGAATGAAATATTCCCCTTCGACGAGCAGGAGCCAAATCTTGTTTTAGCACCCGTTATTGTAATTCTGCCAAATTTTAAACCCATAATATCTGCAAAATATGTTGTTTTAACAGGCAAAATCTGCTTGGCATATCTTCTGAGAATCTTAATCTTTTCCTCGGTCAAATCTTCAAACTTCTTATTGCGTTCCTTTTGTCTTTCTATATGCTTATCGATCCAATTTTGATGAGATCTGACAACGGCATCAATTTTACTTTTTTTCGTTCCGAAGGGTGCCTTGACAACAAGGTTGCCCTCTTTAATACAAAGGGATATAGTTTTTCTTGATGAATAAACAACCTCGTAAGTCAAGCGTCACACCTCCTTTTTTTCTTATTGTATCACAAAGGAGCGAAAAAGTAAATAGCTATTCGTCATGAAGATAACAATTTGAGTTAAACTGTTTTTCATCCTTGCTTCTACCTACGAAAACTCCATCGGGAAGCGCATACTCGAAGTAAGGCAGTCGATAATCCTGCGGACGAGGAGTATACCTATCAATATCTCTATAAACGAACTCCGCATCGGTGACGGTTATATCCTTGGGAAAGCTTCTGTCATCTACCGAAAGCAGAGCAACCTTAATGATATTCTCCTCGGGGCAGCTATCGCATGCAATAGCCTTTGTGATACTGTCGTATTTACATAACACGTGTCTGTCACATTTCCCCAGAGGTAGATTATCCTCGGTAAAGTAACCTATCTCCTGTCTGTTTCCGCGCGGATCGTACCTGCACACATCGGTGTAGATTCTGCCCGAGTCCTTGCAATATGGCAGGCGAATAAGTCCCGCCGTTGAAAACTCTCTTTTGCTTTCGCTATTAATTATATCCTCGTGAAGAAGATGCATGACCTCATCCCAAATTTTAAGGTGACTTTTTGACAGAGAGCCAATGGCTTTATCTCCATCATATCCGCACCATATTCCCGCCGTATAGTATGGCGTGTAGCCTATAAAGCTCTTGTCCTTATTTCCACCCGAGGTTCCTGTCTTGCCTGCGGTGTTAATCTTATTTTTGAGAGTAATGCTTTTTGCCGTTCCGTCATCTGTGACCGACATCAGAAGCTGATTCATTATTCTTGCCGTGGTGCTTTTGAAAATCTGTCTTTTCCCCTGCTCTTTTTCTAAGACGGGCTTACCATTATAGTCCACAAGAGAAATATAGCTTGTCGCCTCGCGCCACTCTCCCTCTCCCGAAAATACGCTGTAGCTCTCTGTCATTTTTCGAAGCGATACTCCCCTGCCAAGCTGACCGAGAGCCATGGGCGCAACCGCAATATCGGTAAGTCCACCATCCCTCTCGATAAGGCTTGAAAAGCCAAAATCATCTCTCAAGGATGCAAATATCTTCTTCGGCGTTCTTATATTACAAAGCCTTACCGCAATAGTATTCTTTGAATTTCGGACCGCATCCTTTACCGTGGTAAGTCCGTCGTATACCGCAGGCGAGTTTCTCGGATATTCGCGATATCCCTCTCCCTCTTCGATAAAGCTTACGGGTACATCGTCAAACACCGTTGCCCAATTAATCGTACCCTCATCTATAAGCGGCGCGTACAGAGCTATTGGCTTCAGGGTAGACGCAGGAACGTAAGGCGCGGTAGCGTGATTCAATAGTCTGTTACCGCTCTTTTTTCCTACTCCTCCTATAACGCCTACAAGATACCCCGTGTCTGCATCGGTCACCGTCATAGCGTAATTCAGTCCTTCTCTTATCTCATCGGGAAAATTGTCTGTATTTTCAAAGTAATTTTCAAGCGCCATTTGCACCTCAATATCCATAGTAGTATACACTTTATATCCGCCGCTAAGCAAGGTCATTCTTGCCGCAGAGGAAGAAACGTTATATTTATCAGAATAATCCGCTACCACCTCATCTATTACCGTCTCAACAAACCAAGAATCAAATCTATCCACCCTCTCATCCCTTGCAATTACAGATAGTGGTGCACTTTTTGCTTTTTCATACTCTTCCTTGCTTATCACTCCGTCATCATACATAACTGATAACACAATATCCCGCTTTCTCTTGCAAGCATCGGGATTAATATACGGATTATAGGCTGTAGGCGCATTTGTAATACCTATTAGTGTTGCAGCCTCCTCAGGAAGAAGATCTGACGGATCCTTTCCAAAATATGCGCGTGAGGCCGCTCCGACTCCGTATATATTCTCGCTCATTGGAATTACGTTCAGATATACCTCAAGTATTTCTTCCTTAGTGTAGTTTCTCTCTATGTGTAATGCGCGGATTATTTCCTGCAGCTTCCGTTTGATGCTAAGCTGATTATCTCCGCTTATATTTTTAACTACCTGCTGAGTTATGGTGGACGCGCCGAAAACTTTATCTCTTCCTAACAGATAATTCGCCGTTGCCATAAGCGTTCTTTTCAAATCTATACCATTGTGCTCAAAGAATATTTTGTCCTCCACGGCAACGAAGCCACGCTTAATTAGCGGGCTGATCTCGTCAATGGAAAAAAAGGTCTTTCGCATTCCTCCGCTCGTTTCGATTGCTATAGGAAGATAGTCAATTGTATCCGATCCGTTTGCGTAAAAGGTAGTGGAATTAAAGCTTACCGCGCTCTCGAAAAGCCGTTCATCCCCCTCAAAGCTAATTTCCCTATATATCTTGACCGTAAGTATACCAAATATTACTGCGGCGATAAACGCGCATAAAAAAATGATAAGCGCTATAAGCTTGATTTTACTTTTTTGTCCGTTCATATTATCTCCCAACAAAAAGCTCCGTGTGACGTTTTTCTCATCTTGTCACACGGAGCATAGTTTTATTTTGTTGTTTTGATGGAAGTAAAGGAAATCAATAGACGACCTTGTTTAAAAACAAGCCGTCGGCAGGCGCTGTCATTCCCGCGCGAGAGCGATCACGGGAGGATATAATTTCGGGAATATCGTCGGGGGATATTCTGCCGAATGACATCGGCTATCGCGAGCGCAGGCGTGATATGTCCGCCCGTGCCGCCGCAAGTTAAAATCACCTTCATTATCTCTTTTGCGTGCTGTAACGCGATATGGCCAGCACGATCCCCATTTCAAAAATCTGCATTGCAAGAAA
>JAFWXZ010000034.1 GCA_017522795.1 Clostridia bacterium
AAGGCAATCGGCAAGAAGAATCTTGCAGAGATCGCTATGTCCTACGGCTACGTTTACGTTGCACAGATCGCTATGGGCGCTGATATGAACCAGACTCTCAAGGCTCTTGCAGAGGCTGAGGCATATCCCGGACCTTCTCTCGTAATCGGCTACGCTCCTTGTGAGATGCACTCCATCAAGGGCGGTATGCAGAAATGCCAGGCTGAGATGAAGAAGGCTGTAGAGGCTGGTTACTGGCATATGTTCAGATTCAACCCCGCAGCAGAGAAGAAGTTTACTCTCGACTCCAAGGCACCCACAGGTGACTACCAGGCATTCATCAACAGCGAGGCTAGATATACTCGTCTTGCACAGTCCTTCCCCGAGAGAGCTAAGGAGCTGTTCGAGAAGGCAGAAGCTACCGCAAAGGCGAAGTATGAGAGACTCGTTAAGTTCGTAGACTTCTATAGCTAAAAATTTTGGTGACATTTTCCGTTTTCCGACTAACTCGACGTAGGTAACTACGCCTTCGGTCGGAAGAACGAAAAATCTCCCTCACAATTTTCGTGCTATGGTTAGCGAAACAACAATTAGTTGATTAATAAAATAAAAAACTCTCCCTTGGGAAACCGAGGGAGAGTTTTTGCTATAAAAACAGCCGTCCCCCAAAAACAATGGGAACGGCTATTTGATGAGTTATTATTCCAGTCCTTCAAAAAAGGCATCAAAACTACAATTATATATTTTGGTGAGCTTGATTAAAACGCTGGCTCGGATATTTAGTTCTCCGTGTTCGTATTTTGCATAGGTGGAGCGCTGAATATCACATCCCTCAAGCTGAAGCTTCGCGCATAATCTTTCTTGGGAAAGGTTGTGTTGCTTTCTCAACTTCTTAAGGTTATCGCCCATTTTCCTGTCTATTCTTATCTTCTGTTCCATAATTTCTCACTTTTTGACCAATATTGGTTGCAATTTTCTATATTATATGATAAAATCATAATAAATATTGACCGCTATACTGGTCAAAAAAGGAGAAGAAAAAAATAGTATGAAAATTGGTGTAGTGGGTTCAAGAGATTTATTTATTGATGAAATGCATAAATATATTCCTAGCTCATGTGAAAAAATAATTTCCGGAGGGGCTATTGGAATAGATGAGTGTGCTGCAAAATATGCAAAAAAGCAAGGAATAAAATTGGTAGAAATACTTCCGGATTATAAAAAGTATGGAAAAGCTGCTCCTGTATTAAGAAATAAAACGATTGCTGACGAATCTGATATCGTAATTGCGTTTTGGGACGGTCACTCAAAGGGTACAAGATCAATAATTGATTACTGTAAAAAAACAAACAAGATATGTACAGTAGTAAAAATGTTGAAAAACGATGTTGAATCAAATATGGAAAAACTAACTCCAAGTGATTTGGATTCTACTGAAAAAAGGATATTTGTTTTGAAGAATTTAACAAAATTGTACTCCGATCAATCCTTTGAAATAATTGAAAATGCCCCCGATATTTTTGTTGATCTTCAACATAAGCTTAAGTTGTTTTCTGACAGAAAAAAGGAATAATAGAAAGCGAAATATCAATAGAAGATTTATCAGCTTCCATCAATATTGTTTTGCCGCTTTTGTTGTTATCAAAGGAAGATGTGAATTTATTAAACGACATACAAGATTTGATTTCTGCCTTTGTTGTTATGTCGTATCATAATAGACTGAAAATTGCTATAAATGTTCCCTATTTTACTGACAAGGAAAGCCCCTATGTTAGAGCGTGGAAAAGAATAAACGACGAATACGATAAAAATAATATTAATTATGGTGAGGGTTTATAGAGATCAAAACTTTCAACGAATTGTATTAGAGAGAAAAACGTCAAGTAATGACATGATCGTTTTGATAACTTCTGTTGAAGAAATTATATCTCTTTGTATAAGTTTTATTTTCTTTTAAAATTTTGCACTACTTATAATTTATCAAAAAAGATTGATAAAATATTGACAATGACGGTAGTGTGTTATATAATATACGTAGAAAACAAAAAACGAAGAAAGGAATTACTCCAATGAACAGATTTGTACTTAATGAAACATCCTATCACGGTGCGGGCGCTATTGCGGCTGTTGCTACCGAGATCCAGGCAAGAGGCTTTAAGAAGGCTCTTGTTGCCTCCGACCCCGACCTTATTAAGTTTGGCGTCACAAAGAAGGTGACCGACGTGCTTGATGGTGCGTCTATCGCGTATGAGATCTTTTCCGACATCAAGCCTAACCCCACAATTGAGAACGTTCAGGCAGGTGTTGCAGCCTTCAAGGCCTCTGGCGCTGATTGCATCGTAGCTATAGGCGGTGGTTCATCTATGGACACAGCAAAGGCTGTTGGTATTATTATTACCAACCCTGAGTTTGCAGACGTTCGTTCTCTTGAGGGCGTTGCTCCTACCAAGAACCCCTGCGTTCCGATCATCGCGGTTCCCACTACCGCGGGTACTGCTGCTGAGGTTACCATCAACTACGTAATTACCGACGTTGAGAAGAACAGAAAGATGGTTTGTGTAGACGTTCACGACATCCCCGTGGTTGCAGTTGTTGACCCCGATATGATGGCAACTATGCCTAAGGGCCTTACCGCGGCGACAGGTATGGATGCGCTTACCCACGCAATCGAGGGATATATCACCGGCGGTGCTTGGACTCTTTCCGATATGTTCCATATCGAGGCTATCAGAATTATCGCTAAGTCGCTTCGCGGTGCTGTAAACGGTGAGGCAGAGGGCAGAGAGGGAATGGCTCTCGGTCAGTATATTGCAGGTATGGGCTTCTCTAACGTAGGCCTTGGCATCGTTCATTCTATGGCGCATCCTCTCGGCGCGCTTTACGATACTCCTCACGGCGTCGCAAACGCTATCATTCTTCCCACCGTTATGGAGTACAATGCTCCCGCAACGGGCGAGAAGTACAGAGAAATTGCACGCGCTATGGGTGTTAAGGGCGTTGATGATATGACTGTAGAGGAATACCGTGCAGCAGCCGTTGCAGCAGTTAAGCAGCTTTCTCTTGATGTAGGCATTCCCGCCGACCTTAAGGAGATCGTAAAGGTAGAGGACGTTCCCTTCCTTGCACAGTCTGCTTATGATGATGCTTGCCGTCCCGGCAATCCCAGAGCAACCTCTGTAGAGGAAATTTCAGCTCTTTATATGAGCCTTCTTTAATTTAAAACTAATATACCCCTCTGTTTTGGAGGGGTATTTTTTAGTATAAAAACATACAAAAAGGCAAACAAATGTTGTCAAAACGCGCTTTTTTATCCATTTTCAATAGAGATTGTGATTATCATTTTGTTTCCAAAATAGGATATTTTTTGCGAGGAGGTGACGCCTATGGCACAGAGGGAGGCGAGGGAATTTTTCATCCCGTCAAGAAAAATATCTATGGCGCGCAGGCGGTCTGCGCCGCCTATTTTATTTGCCAGATTGTGAGTGTTCATAAAATCAACGAGAGACTCGCTCTCGCGGACGGTCAGCCGTCTTTCGCATATTTTTTCAAGGGCGTCCGCCCGCATATTTCCGTCAAGGCGGAGCAGGGCTCGGGCGTGCCGTTCGGTAAGGCCTGCGGCGGTTATTTTATTTTGTAGCTCCTCGTCAAGTCCTAAAAGTCGCAGCTTGTTTGCCACATAGGACTGACTTGTGTCAAGCATTTTTGCCACCTCGCCCTGGGATAGTCCGCGCATTTTCATCATTACTTGAAGCGACTTCGCCTCGTCAAACATACTCATTTTTCGCCCTCCTTTTTCTTCATTTTAGCATAAAAAATGCGCGCTTTGGCTCGAAAACGGTCAAAGCGCGCATTTTGCGTTTTATTAATTCTGGGTTAATCGTCACCTTGCAAATTTCTGATGTAGTGGAAGATGTACTGTTGTGCCACACCCGCATAAGAGCCGAGGCTGGTGGGATCAAGTCTGCCGTCAAAGTAGGTGTCAATGGCGCGCTTCATCCACACGTCAATGGGGAATGCCTCAAGGTTAGCAAAGCCAAAGAGAGCAACGCAGCTCGCCACCTTGTCACCAACGCCGAGGATCTCTTTTAGTCTCTCAATGGTGTAGTCGTAGCTTGCCTTTTCCTCGATCTCGGTAAGGCTGACAGAGCCCTCGCTGACGCGCTTCGCAGCGTCGATCAGATATTTATATCTGAATCCGGGGTGAGAGGGCAGAAGTCCCTCGGGATTGTCAAGCACCTGGCTTGCGGTGGGGAAGGAGTAGCATATGCCGCAACCCTTACACTCATCGCATCCCGGGACACAGTTATTATAGGGCAGAGGACAGCTTGAAAGTTCTGCCGCCGCCGACAGATTTTCGCCGTATTCCGAGCAGATGGAGCGGATGATCTTTCTTATTCTCGGTATGTTGTTGTTCTGTGAAACTATGAAGGAAAACAGGGTTTCCCAGGGATCCTGCTTCAGAATCACGATGCCCTTTGCCACCTCGGCGGCTTCTTTTAGCCACTCGGAGTCTGTGCGGGAAATAATATCCTGCCTTATCGCCTCAAAATCGGTGTCAAAGCAGAAGTATTTGCTGACTGCCGCTGCATATTCCTCGGTCCACTCGTCGTAGAAGATAAGCTCGCCCTCCCTGCGCTGACCTACGTTGATAAGCATACCGTAGGCAACCGTCAAGTATTCTACGTATCCGTCCTCGCTGACAAGTCTTTCATATCTGAACGCCTGACCGCACTCCAGTGTGTCGGTAAGGCTCATATATCCAAGGCCGTCTATCACCGTTGCGGTACGACCTCTGTAAACTTCACTTTTTTTCACAAACATTTCGTCTACCTCTTGAAAAATCGAGATTTGTAGTGTATAATATTGTTGTAAAACTATATTTATAAATATTTTATCATATTTTTCGCGTGAAATCAAGAGGTTTTTTGCCCGATTTCAAGGCGGAAATTTAGGAAAGGACTGTCCTATGATAATAGAAAAGATCGTTATCAAAAGCTTCGGCCGCATAAACGATATGACCTTGGAGTTTTCCGACGGCGTAAACGTAATTGAGGGCGAAAACGAATCAGGAAAGAGTACCATAGCCGCGTTCATTCGGTATATGCTTTACGGCTTCACCGACGACGAGGTGGAGGGTACATCAGAGAGAAAGAAGAGAATAAGCTGGGAGAGCGGTATGGCTCACGGCTCTATGTACGTCAGAGTTGGCGGCAAGAGATACGTTATCAACCGTTCCACCGTTCCTACCGACAATTCCGAGCGTCCTACCTACCGTGAGGAAGCCTCTATCGTTGACGTTGAGACGGGCGCGCCCGCCTTTGGCAAGCTTGCCGCAGGTGAGGTGTTCTTCGGCGTTGACAGCGAGCTGTTTGACAACACCGCGTTTATCGGTCAGATCGGCGGCTCTGATATTGACGAGGGCT
The DNA here is from genome assembly GCA_017522795.1 of Clostridia bacterium. Classification (GTDB taxonomy): domain Bacteria; phylum Bacillota; class Clostridia; order Oscillospirales; family CAG-272; genus UBA1740. The sequence continues at coordinate 5,403 of JAFWXZ010000034.1, forward strand.
CGGTAAAGCAGGCTATTGAAAATATCATCTTCTCGGGCAGCGAGAAGATCAATAAGCAGCGCGCTGCCGCAAGAATAAGCGACAAGATGAACGCTCTTCTTCACGAGGGCGGTCAGGGCGGAGCTATCGTAGATCTCGCCCGCAAGGAAGAAGCGCTTGAGGATAGCCTCGATGCTTGCAACATCGATAACAAGCTTATTCTTGAGAAGGAGGCGGAGCTTTTCAGAATCCGTCAGAGAAGAGCGGAGGCAGAGCAGAAGCAGACAAGGCTCTACGAGCTTGACTCCTCTTACAATAACGCTATGCTCATCCAGACCTTCGACCAGCTCCATGTTCTCGAGCAGGAGTGCGAGGAAAAGATCGAGTTCTACAACAAATACATAGAGGAAAACACCCGCGCAGGCTTCTATCCCGACGAGCAGTATCTCACCGACCTTCTCGTTGCGAGAAAGGGCGTAAACGAGGCGTATCACGCTCTTGGAGATGCGCAGGACGCGTATAACGCGCAGAAGGCGGCTATCGGTATCACCCACGAGATAGAGAATGCTATCGAGCGCGCAGGCGAGCTTGGCGGTGAAAGCGAGATCGTTAAGAAGGCGACAGTTTTTTGGAAGCAGACCGTTCGCAACAGCGCTCTCTCTATCCTTATGGGACTTCTTGTTATCGCGGCAGGAGTGTTTGAGATCGTGGCTGCATCTGCAACCGATCTTCAGGTGCTTCAGGTAATCGTTGGTATCCTCGGCGTGCTTGCGCTCGGCGCAGGCGGATATCTCCTCTTCGGCCTTATCAAGAGCCATAAGGAGCTGTCGGTGCTTGAAAAGGAGTTTGGCACCGCAAGCTTTGAGGATCTTAAGGGTAAGATCGCCATTATCGCAGAGGCGAGAAGCAAGAGAGACGCTATGGCTGTCGCAACCGAGAATGCAAGACAGGCTGTTGTTCGCGCTCGCGAGAGATATGAGAACGCAAAGCGCGAGCTGACCACACTTATTCTTCGCTGGGGCGAGGAGCCTCCCGCATCCGACCTTGGCGACTTCCTTGACAAGCTTGAGGGCAGAGTTCGCTTCTTCCTTGAGAAGAAGAACGAGCTTCTTGACGAGAAGACTAATATGGAGATCACCGTAAGAGAGATCCGCCGCAACCTCGCCGATAAGAGCGAGATCGATGTTCGCGCTCAGGTTTCTCCTCTTCTCAGAAAGGCTCTTATGGGCTTCAACCACGATGAGATCATCAACGGTATCGCCGAGACAAAGGCTCGCGTTGCCGAGGAGGACAGGCTTGCCTTCGACGTTGAAAACGAGCTTATGCTTCTCAAGGCGCGTGCGGGAGATCCCAGCGAATACTATTCTCGCATTGAGGCTGTTGCGGCTCGAAGAGAGGATATGCAGCAGAAGCATAAGGCGTACTTCATCGCCCTTAAGGCTATCAACAGCGCGACCGATAATCTGAGAGCAGAGATCTCCCCCAGACTTGGGGAGTATGCAACTCACCTTATGGAGATCATGACCGATAAGAAGTACACATCCTTTGACGTGTCCGACGGTCTTACCGTCACCTTTGGTGATGAGAACGGTGAGCAGAAGTCTATTGACTTCCTTTCGGGCGGTACGAGAGATATGGCTTATATCGCAGTACGCGCGGCTCTTATTGATATGCTCTATAGCGAAAAACCACCCGTATGCTTTGATGAGAGCTTTGCTCATCAGGACAACGTGAGAGCGAGAGCTATGATGAAGGCTATCGGCTATCTCGCAGGCGAGGGCTGCCAGAGCTTCATATTCACCTGTCGCGGCAGAGAGGCATCTCTTGCAACCGAGGTAGTTCATGGCGCCGGTGTTTACAGACTTTCATCTGTACACGGTAATTAAATTTATAGCAAATACAGTCGCCTATGGCGGCGGAATGGAGAAAATATATGTCGAAAAAAAGAGTTCTTATAATTGGAAGCTCAAATCTTGACTTCGTAATGAATATGTATAAGCTCCCCGAGGCAGGAGAAACCGTTATTGACAACGGCGGAGTTGCTTATATTCCCGGCGGCAAGGGCGCAAGCGCGGCTATCGCCTTTTCCCGTCTTGGCGCGGAGAGCGTTTTCTGCGCAAAGCTTGGCGCAGATATCCACGGTCAGAAGCTTTATAACTACTACAAGGAAATCGGTCTTAATACCGCTTATATCAAGGTTGATCACGATACTCCCACAGGCCTTGCCGTAGTTCTAAAGGAGGGTGACGGCACTACCAGAAGTGTGGTTTACCCCGGTGCAAACGCACAGCTCACCACCGAGATCATTCTTGAGGCGTTCGAGTGCAATCCCGATGCCCTCTATCTCGGCTTTGAGATACCCTATCCTATGGTAGTTGCGGCTGCTAAGGTTGCCGCCTCCAAGGGTATTCCCATTTTCATTGATGCTACCGCTGCAAGCAAGGAGCTTGATCTCGAGCTTCTTCCTCCCGTTGAGGTATTCTCTCCCAACGAGCAGGAGGCTCTTGAGCTTACTGGCATTCTTCCCACCAGCATGGATGGCGAAGAATAGTTCCGTCAATAGCCCATTTATTTGTTGAATCGGTTATCTGCCCAATATTCATATATTTTTCAAGCGGATTGTTTGATGCGTTTGAAAGCACGTACATTC
>JAFWXZ010000035.1 GCA_017522795.1 Clostridia bacterium
GTTGCGGCTCTCGGACACACCGAGGTCGTTGACGCGGCGGTAGCAGCAACCTGTACCGAGGCTGGTAAGACAGAGGGCAAGCATTGCTCCGTATGTAATACCGTTCTCGTAGCACAGGAAACCGTTGCGGCTCTCGGACACACCGAGGTCGTTGACGCGGCAGTAGCGGCAACCTGTACCGATGCTGGTAAGACAGAGGGCAAGCATTGCTCCGTATGTAATACCGTTCTCGTAGCGCAGGAAACCGTTGCGGCTCTCGGACACACCGAGGTTGTTGATGCGGCAGTAGTAGCAACCTGTACCGAGGCTGGTAAGACAGAGGGCAAGCACTGCTCCGTATGTAACGAGGTGCTCGTAGCTCAGGAGGAGATCAAGGCAAAGGGACACAGCTTCGCAGAGGGCAAGTGCTCTGTATGCGGCGCAGCAGATCCCGATTACGTTGAGCCCAAGCCCGACGATCAGCAGAAGCCCGATAACCAGGAGCCCGAGCAGCCCGAGGAGGAGCTTGGCTTCTTCGAGGCAATCTGGAAGGCTATCGTAGACTTCTTCAAGTCTATCGGCGACTTCTTCGCAGGCCTCTTTGGCGGAAATAAAAAATAATAACAAAGTTTAAATAAAGCTTTTTGAGGGGCGCACATCGCGCCCCTCATTTTTTTAACATATCAAAAAAATGAACATTATTCAGGTTCCACATCAAAAAAACAAAGATTTTTAAAATCTTTTTTGTCAAAATATATGAAACTATTTGTAAAAATTTGACAAAAAAGAGATTTTGACAAAAATTATATTGTAAACAATTAACAAATATGATATAATTACATTAGCGTAGCTTAAAATTTTAATAAAGAAAGGAATTTATTATGAAGCACACACGCAAAATTCTTATTGCTCTCCTTTTGGTTATGACTCTTATGGTGAGCATGGCAACAATCTTTGCGAGCGCAGCTGAAACACCTGAAAAGCTTTACCTTACTCCCAATGCAAATTGGAAGAAGGATGGCGCTCGTTTCGCTGCTCGTTTTTGGACTAACACTCCTTCGTTTAGCGAACAGTGGGTTGATATGAAAGACCCCGATGGTGATGGCATCTATGAGTGCCAGATCCCCGAAGGAATGGAATTTGTTATCATTTGTAGAATGAATCCTGGTAATGCAGCTAACGGCTGGGATAATAAGTGGAATCAGACATCTGACCTTACTCTTCCTACCAATGGTACTAATCATTACATAGTTAAGGAAGATACTTGGGATAACGGTGGCGGAAACTGGGCTACATATGGTTCTACTTGCCTTCACACTAATCTTGGTGATGCTGCAACCTGTACCACTCCTCAGATCTGCCTTGATTGTAAGGACCCCGTAGTTTCTGCTCTTGGTCATGCCTTTAATGAGGCTCACCTTTGCACCAGATGTAACGTACAGGCATCCTTCACCGTAGCAGGCTCTGGCGCGCATTTGGGTACCGAGTGGGATACTGGCAATACTGCAAACGATATGACCTATGCTGATGGCGTTTATACTAAGGTATATGAGAACGTTGCAGCAGGCTCTTACGCATTCAAGGTTGTTCGTGATCACAGTTGGGGTACTGCATACCCCTCTGCCGACAAGGAATTTACCGTTGAGACCGCTGGTAGCACCGTAACTATCACACTCAAGGGTACCGAGGTAGAAATCGCTATTGAGGCTCCTCAGCCCGAGGCACCCGCTCACGTTAACACTCTTGCAGTTGGCGACACCAACAAGATCGTTATCGGCGACAGTGCGGTAGATAACGGTTATGGATTCCTTGTAGAGTCTGTTGTATTCGTAGCAACCGAGAAGGCTCACTATGAGTTCGCAGGCGAGGGTCTTACAATTCTCGTTTATGATTCCAGCATGAATAATCTTTGCGGTTTCACTGGCAAGGCAGATCTCGAGGCAGGTACATATATTATCTGCATCGCAGCTAATACTCAGAACACCAAGGGCGAGTTTAACGTTGCGGTTACCAAGTCCGAGATTAAGGAACCCGAGGCACCCGCTCCCGTAAAGCCTATTGTTAACATCTCTGATCTTACCATTGAAACTACAACCGACGCAGAGCTCGTTGAGGGCACTGGCATTTCTGCATCTGCAGGTCTTACCGTTGACGGAAACAAGAAGTCCATTGATGGCTTCGAGTTTACTAAGAGACTTAAGCTCGGCGGTACTATGAAGCTTGATGGCGAAGTAGTTAAGGCTGGTGTTAAGATCGTAGTTGACGGTCCTTCCAAGGTTATTGTTTACGGTATGGCTAGCAGCAGCAGCGCTACCGGTAGAACCCTTCACCTTGCTACCATCGTTGATGGCAAGCTTGTTTCCGTTGAGGGCAGTGACTCTGGAGAAGTAGGCGGTGCAGCGATTGCAAAGTATGAATTCGCAATCAGCGAAGCAGGTACATACTATCTTGGTAGTACCGATAGCGGTATCAACCTTTACTACATCGCAGTAGAAGAGGTTGAAGCACCCGCTCATGTTAACACCCTCGTAGTTGGCGACACCAACAAGATCGTTATCGGCGACACCGCAGTAGATAACGGTTACGGCTACCTTGTAGAGTCCGTTCTCTTCACAGCAACCGAGAGCGCTCACTATGAGTTCGTAGGCGAAGGTCTTACTATTCTCGTTTATGACGCTAAGATGAATAACCTTTGCGGCTTCACCGGTAAGGCAAATCTCGAGGCAGGTACATACATTATCTGCATCGCAGCTAATACCCAGAACACTAAGGGCGAGTTCAACGTTGCAGTTAAGAAGGCGGCTTGGAATAACACTCTCGCTATAGGCGATAATAAGGTTCTTATCACCGCAATTGATAACGGCGCTGGCTATTACATCGCATGGGCACCCTTCGAGGTTACCGAGAAGGCTAACTATACCTTCACTGGCGATGGCATCCTTGCTCTTGTTTACGACTCCGCAAATCAGCTTGTTTCCGGCACAGAGCTTGATGTTGGAACATACAATATTTGCGTAGCATTCCTTACTCCCGCAACCACAGGTATTGCACCCGTTAAGGTTGAAAAGACACCTCTCGCAGATACTCCCGTAGTAGAGGAGCCCACTCTTGCACTCGGTGACAACACCGTTACTATCGACGGCTCTGAGACCAACCTTGCAGGCACAGCAGTTGCTTGGCACACCTTCACTCCCGCTGAGGATGGTACTTACAAGTTCTCTTGCGATGAGCTCACCGTATACATTCTTTCTTCTAAGAATATGGCAGACGGAACTGCATACATCGGTGCTGACGGTGTAGCTGAACTTAAGGCTGACACCAAGTACTACGTGCTTGTTGGTAAGGATGGCGTTAAGGGCGAGTTCACCGTTAAGGTTGAAAGCGGCGCAGCTCCCGTTCATGTTAATACCATTGTAGTTGGTGACAATAAGTACATCATCTCTGACGCTCTTCTTAAGACTGAGTATGAGTTCCTTCTCATTGAGATCACTGAGGCTGGTATTTACAAGTTCACCGGCGGTGCTCCCATGACTCTCTTCGTATTCCATGATGCATACGTAGGTGAGGCTCTTGATAAAACCGCTCCTTATACCGACAACGTTGACGACATCACTTACGAGTACGTTGATCACTTCTACGTAAATCTCGCAGCTCCCGGCTACTACTGGGTAGGCTTCAGATATGACTACGTAGGCGAGCTCAGAGAGTTCGACATCAACGTAGCTCTCCACAGCGAGCACACCTTCGCAGAGGGTAAGTGCACCGAGTGTGGCGCAGCAGATCCCAACTACGTACCTCCTCATGAGCATAAGTTCGTAGAGGGCAAGTGCGAGTGCGGCGAAACCGATCCTAACTACGTTGCTCCCGAGCAGCCCAAGCCCGAAGATCCTAAGCCCGAGGAGCTTGGCTTCTTCCAGATGATCCTGAAGGCAATTACCGACTTCTTCGCTAAGGTTGGCAACTTCTTCAGCGGCATCTTCGGCAAGATCGGCGGCTTCTTCTCCGGTCTTTTCGGTGGCAATAAGTAATTGCTGATTTAACTTTATAGAGAGGCGCATTTTGCGCCTCTCTTTTTTTCATTATTAATAATATGCTTTGTTTATTTTGCACAAAAAACAGATAACTTCAAAAACAGTATTGTATTCTTTTCACCTCTGTGTTATAATAAATTAGTTAGTCAATAACTAAATTAATAAGGAAGGATAATTCTATGAAAAACACACGCAAAATCCTGGTTTCTCTTATCCTCGTTCTTGCGATGATAATGAGCCTTGCTACTGTCACCGCCTTTGCGGCAGACGAGGCAGAACAGACCAGAACCATCTATTTCACCAATAATCAGGGCTGGACCAAGGTGAATGCATATTATTGGAGCTCCGGCAGCAATCCTGTGGCTTGGCCCGGCGCTGCTATGGAAAAGGATAGCACCAATGACTACGGTCAGGATATCTATGCTATCAGCATCCCTGCATCCACCGAAAACATTATCTTCAATAACGGCTCCGAACAGACCGTTGACATCAAGCTTAACACTGCTGTAAACGGATACTATCTCACGGAAAAGAATGCTTCGGGTAAGTGGGGCGTTGGTACCTGGAACAATAATCCCGACGGCTGCAATCACTCTCCCGAGGGCGAGGCTATCGAGTCTGTTGCAGCAACCTGCACAGAGGACGGCTCCAATACCTATAAGTGCTCCAAGTGCGGCGAGAACTATACCGAGGTCGTAATGGCGGCAGGCCATAAGTATGAGAATGGCAAGTGTACCGTTTGTAAGGCTGTTCCTACCTTCACCGTCGCAGGTGTTAAGGAGCTTTGCGGCACCGCTTGGGATACCGGCAATACCGCAAACGATATGACCTACGACGAGACTACAGGTACATATTCCAAGACCTACGAGAATCTTCCCGCAGGCACCTATTCCTTTAAGTGCGTACAGGATCACGATTGGAATCCCAGCTACGGCGGAGTAGGCGAGACCGCTGATAAGGATGGCAATTTCGTTGTCACCCTCACCGGAGAGACTAACACTCTCACCATTACCCTTACAGGCACCACCGTTTCTGTTAAGGTTGGTGATGTGACTACCGACGATCCTACCGACGATCCTACCGACGATCCTACCGATGATCCTACAGATGATCCCACTGACACTCCCGTAGCCACCGATTATTATCTTGTCGGTTATATCAACGGCGCTAACTACGGCTGCGACGACGATTACCAGAATCTCGGTGATTACAAGTTCGTAGACGGCAAGGTCACCGCTACCTTTAACGAGGGAAGCTATGTATTCGTTAAGACAGGCGATAACGCTAAGTGGTATATGACTGAGGGGTGGCTTGGCACCGAGGTTACCGAGGCTATTCTTTATGATAGCTCTATTGGTCTCACCGAGGCTAACAAGCTTCATGTTCCCGGCGGTGTTGAGGTCGAGTTTACCCTCACCGTAAACGAGGACGGCACCCTTACTCTCAGCTATGAGGTAAAGGGCGGCACAACTCCTGATCCCAAGCCCGAGACTCCTCCCACATTCACCGTTGCTGGTACAGGCGCTCATCTCGGTACCGAGTGGGATACCACTAACACCGCAAACGATATGACCTATGCTGACGGCGTATACACTAAGGTGTATACAAACGTTAAGGCAGGCGATTACGCCTTCAAGTGCGCTAAGGATCATGCATGGGACGTTGCATATCCCGCTGAGGATTATAAGTACACCGTTGATGCGGACGGCAGCACCGTAACCATTACCTTTGATGGCGAGAACGTTGAGGTCGACGTTACTGCTCCCGCTGCACCCAAGCCCGACGATCAGCAGAAGCCCGACGATCAGCAGAAGCCCGATAACCAGGAGCCCGAGCAACCCGAGGAGGAGCTTGGCTTCTTCGAGGCAATCTGGCAGGCAATTCTCGACTTCTTCAAGTCCATTGGCGACTTCTTCGCAGGTCTTTTTGGCGGCTCTGAAGAATAAAATAAAACTGTACCCCGCGCCACGTCGGCGCGGGGTTTTTACTAAAACTTTAACAAAAGCATTTGTATAAATTTAACAAAAAAATAAATTTCTTTGATAGCATATTGTATTATTTCCCAACTCATGTTATAATGTATAAGAGTTATTATAAATATTTAAAAGGAAAGGAATACATATTATGAAGAAAACTTCTAATAAGATTATTCTTGCTATCATTCTTACCTTTACTATGCTTATTGGTCTGGTATCGGTTACTGCCTTTGCTGCAGACGGAACCACCGTATATCTTGAGCCCGGTGCTGAATGGCTTTCCGACGGTGCTACCTTTGCGGTGTACTATTGGACAGGCGATACCGATAACGGTTGGGTTAAGATGACTGATGAGGGTGACGGTATTTATAAGGCTGTCGTTCCTGCAGGCTATTCAAACATTATTTTCGTAAGACTTGATCCCTCTGCATCCGAGCCTAGTTGGGAGGCAAAGTGGAATCAGACTATCGATCTTACCATTACCGAGGATTCGGACACCTTTACTATTACCGATGCCTGGGGCGGAACAGGTACCTGGGCAAGCGGCGCTGAGATCGGCGGTGGTAGCACCGGCGGTGACGGCGAGGGCGGCGATGTCGTAATCGACAGCACCGATGGTGTTAGCAGCTATACCGTAGCCGGTGTTGCAGCTCTTTGCGGCTCTGACTGGGCTCCCGCAGATACTGCCAACGATATGGTTTACAATACTACCACCAAGCTTTATGAGAAGACCTTTACAGGTATTCCCGCAGGCACCTATCAGTTCAAGGTTGCTGCAGATCACGGTTGGGACCGTTCCTGGGGTGATCCCGTAAACGGCGTTGGTCAGTTCGGTACAGACTATCAGATCATTCTTGAGGAAGAGCAGAACGTTACCATTACCTTCGATCCCGCTACCGCAACCGTAGGCTACAAGCTTTCCGCATCCACGGGCCCCTCCGAGAATCTCCCCGCAGCAGGCCTTGAGGCAGATACCGTTGTTTACCTTGACAACGCGGCAGGCTGGGATACTCCCTACATCTACTGCTGGGGCGGAGATTACAACGCAATGACCTGGCCCGGTGAGATGATGGACTATGATGAGGAGCTCGGTCTCTACTACGCTACCGTTTCCGAGGGTACTACAGGCGTTATCTTCAACGATGGCAATGGCACTCAGACCAAGGATATCGTTGTTATGCCCACACCCCAGAACAGCCTTTACGTAAACGACGATCTTCAGAGCGACTTCGTTGTTAATCCCCACTACGCAGATCCTACTCCCGAGGAGCCCGCAGGTATGACCTGGCTCCAGGAGATCGCATATGGCATCCTTCTCTTCTTGAGAAGCATCGAGGACTTCTTTAAGGGACTCTTCGGCGGCTAATATTTTAACCGAATAAAAAAAGCAGAGACGCTATGGGCGCCTCTGCTTTTTAATATAAACTTGGAAAAGCTCGCTTATTTAACGTAAACCTTCTTCATTCTCATAGCGATCTTAGGTCTGTCGCTGTAGTCAGTGGGAATAGAAGCGATCTCGTCAACCACATCCATACCGCTTACAACCTTGCCAAATGCCGCGTAGTGACCGTCAAGGTGGGGTGCATTCGCGTGCATAATAAAGAACTGTGATGATGCGGAGTTTGGCGCGCTTGCTCTTGCCATTGAAATAACACCTCGGGTGTGCTTTACGGGATTGTCAAATCCATTTGCCTTAAATTCGCCGAAGATATTTTCCTTTGAGCCGCCCATGCCGTTGCCGAGGGGATCGCCGCCCTGGATCATAAAGCCGGGGATCACTCTGTGGAAGATAAGTCCGTCGTAGAAGCCCTCTCCCACAAGTTTCAAGAAGTTTGCCACAGTCTTGGGCGCGGTCTCAGGGTATAGCTCAAGCTCGATCTCGCCGCCGTTTTCCATTTCAATTACTACCATTTTTCGTTTCTCCTTATGTTTTCGTAATTTTTTTTTTAATTTGGTTTATAATTAAATATATACACTTTTTGGGAGGACGGATGAAAGAAAATTTGCGTTACCTGGCACTTCTGTCAGTCGGAACACTTTCTGCAGGTATATTACTTATCTGCTTTGTTAAATACCTTTTTCCTGTGCTTACACCCTTTCTTATCGCCTGGCTCGTGGCTTCGGTCACCGTCACACCTGCAAAAAGACTTGCCGAAGGGATAAAAGCGCCCGAGCGTATCATTCGCCTTGTAAGCTCACTGCTCATAGCCTTGATTTTCGTCGCCTCTGCCGTTTTTATATTTTGGCGCACGACAACAGCCCTGTGGAGCTTTCTTGTCGATATAAGCGAGCAAAACAGGCTCTACGACCTTCTTACAACCCTGCTGTCCAAGGATATTCCGTTCCTTGGCGGAATTCTGCCCGAGGAGCTTGCCTCCCGAGTCAGCGAGGCATTCGATTCGGTTATCTCAAGTGTCCTATCTACCGTTGCAGGTTGGGTGACCACTCTTGCGGGAGGCGTACCGCAGCTATTTTTCTTTCTGCTTGTCACTCTTATTTCCCTTGTATATTTTGCCCTTGATTATGATAAAATCACCGATTTTGTAAAGTCTGCTTTACCCGAAAAAGCCGTAAGTCTGCTTTCCAAATGCCGCACAGGCGTCATAACCGTTCTCAAAAAATACGTTCTCTCCTACTCGCTTATAATGCTTATAACCTATATCACCTTGCTTACAGGCTTTCTCATCCTCGGCATCTCTCACGCGGCGGTTGTGGCACTTTTTATAGCAATTCTGGATATTCTTCCGGTGCTGGGAGTGGGAACGGTTTTAGTTCCGTGGAGCATTTACGAGCTTGCTGTGGGAAATGGCGCTCTTGGCATCGGTCTGATTGTTCTTTTCGTGGTGAATTCTGTTATCCGTCAGCTCTCCGAGCCTAAGATAGTGGGCAAAAGCCTGGATATCCACCCACTCCTCACGTTAATAATGCTTTACGTGGGCTATTCGCTTTTCGGCATTTTCGGTATGCTGCTTCTGCCTGTTGCGGCAGTTGGCATCAGCTCGGTATTAAAGGGCAATAAAGCCGCCGACGTCGCGTAGCTCACCGCTTGAGAGAGAGCAGGGAATATACCCCTCGCTACGAATAGCCTGACAAATTTTCTCGCTGTCGGGGTGGCTTGTAATATCGCCGAAGAAATATACCTTATTATTAATTACACCCGATGCGCCGCCGATAAAACCGTATTCGTACGGGGGCAGGGAGATGCTTCCCGCGCCAATAAGCGTCACTCTGACACCATTCTGCATCATCACCTCGGCAAGACCTCTGTCGGCGGTTATAGCGCTTTCCCCAAAGGTAAGCACCGAGCAGGCGGGGTAGCCTTGATTTGTGTGTATAAGCCTGTATCCTCTGCGAGTGGCAAAATCCTTTATAGCGTCTGACACCGTATCGGTCTTGCAGAATATTCTGTCACCGATAATCAGCGCGTTCATAATGCAGTCGCGAGGGTATATGTCACCGCGCGCGTCGGCGGTAAAGCTTATCTTCACCTCAGGGCGAAGCTCTCTTATATCGCTGAAAACATATGCTGCCGCGTCACAGTAATCCGCCGTGGTAATAATCTCTCCGTCGGAATAAAACAGAACTGTGTCGGGGTGGGATGCCACCGCTTCGTTAAGGCTTGGATCGGCAGGCAGCTTTATAAGGGAAAATCCCTCCTTGCATAAGGCTTTCTCGCACTCCATCGGTATTTTGTAATCTACAATTAAAATCTTCATATTTAATAAAATTAAAAAACTCTGCCGTTTAAGCAGAGTTTTTTAAAACCTTTAGGCACGCTCAACCTTACCGGAGCGAAGGCAACGGGAGCAAACGGAAACAGTAGTGTTAGTTCCGTTAACTACAGCCTTAACCTTACGGATGTTGGGCTTCCAGGTTCTGTTGGTCTTACGGTTAGAGTGAGATACGTTGTGTCCGAAAACAACGCCCTTACCGCAGATACTGCACTTAGCCATTTTGACACCTCCAAAAATCCCGCCCTTGCGAGCGTAATTTTATATAAATTTATTTGTTAGCATAAATCAGCGAGGATAATTATATCACATAACTCAAAAAAAAGCAAGTGTTTTTTGAAATTTTTTTAATATTTTTATTTATTTCTCTACATATAATTAATGTGTAGAAAAAAACACCCGATATATAAGGCAAAAAGGACGATTACAAATGCGAGGGGAGGAATACGGGCGTGTCAAAAGGCTTTTTTAGAAGTGGAATAATGCTGACGTTAGTCGGCATCGCTATGCGCACGGTGGCAATGTTCTTCAGCGCGTTTATCTCTCGTACCGTGGGTGCCGAGGGGACGGGACTGTATACCTTGATTATGACCGTCTATTCCTTTGCGCTTACGCTTGCCACCTCGGGAATTAGTCTGACAGTCACCAGACTTGTTGCCTCTGCTATCGGTGAGGGCAGACCGGAGCAGGTGGGCAGGGTACTTCGCGGCGCGTTTCTGTATTCTCTTGCCTTTGGACTTCTCGCAACCATTGGACTATTCTTCGGGGCAGATCTGCTGGGCGCTCGGGTGCTTTCGGATGAAAGAACGATAACCTCGCTTAGAGTCCTCGCCTTCTCGCTGATTCCTGCCGCGCTTTCCTCGGCGTTGTCGGGATATTTCGTCGGTGTAAAGCGTGTTGCCTTTAACGCCGCCGTTTCGGTGTTCTCTCAGGCGGTCAGAATTATCCTCACCGTTGTCCTCGTAATCTACCTTGCTCCCTATGGAATTGTCAGCGCGGTGATAGGGCTCTGCATCGGCATAACGCTCACAGAAATCCTCGGTTTTTGGCTGATTTTCTTTGAATTCTTATATGATTGGCGCAAAAACGGTAAAAAAGGAAGCGACAAATCTCCTGCAATTTCTGACGTGGGAGCAACCGCATTGCCCCTCGGTTTTTCGGCTTACGTCCGCTCTTTGCTTCTCAACGTGGAGCATATTCTGATACCGAAAAAGCTGCGTGAGAGTGGCGAGAGTCAGTCGGAGGCGTACTCGCACTACGGCACCCTGCACGGTATGGCTCTGCCTCTCGTCACCTATCCGATGTCGCCTTTGTCCTCTTTTGCTGGGTTGCTGGTTCCCGAGTTTGCCGAGGATATGTCGGCGGGCAGACGGGAGAGGATGAGCCGCATAGCCTCCCGCGCCACTAACGCAACCCTCACTTACGCCATCATCTCAGCGGTTTTTCTATATGTCTTTGCCGAGGAGCTTGGCTATGTTGTCTACGACTCCTACGATGCGGGCTATTACATATCCACCCTCGCCTTCGTCGTCCCCATAATGTACCTTGATCACGTCACCGACTCAATGCTGAAGGGCATAGGCGAGCAGGTGTTCTCTATGTGGGTGAATATTTCCGACTCGCTCCTCTCAGTCATACTCGTCTGGCTTCTCATACCACGAATGGGCATAATGGGCTACGCGGTGGTTATAGTCATAATGGAGAGCTATAATTTTTTCCTCTCATTTATGCGCCTGAAAAGGAAGATCAGATTTGATATATCCCCTGTAAGATGCATCATTTTACCTCTCGTCTGCGCTATGGCGGCAGCATACATATCCCGCTTGATATTCAACTACGGAGGCAGCTCGGTAAGCGCAGTCTGGCTTGTAGTAAAAATGATTTTTGCTCTCTGTATTACCGTAATTCCTCTTGCTATTATCAACGCAAGCAGGGAATATAAGGTTGAAAAAATCCTTGCAGAGCAAAACTAAAACGGCAGTCATAACGACTGCCGTTTCCTGTTGCTCTGTAAACTATAATTGTCAAACGCGGGCAAAATCATTATTTTTTGCCTTTTTTCAAGCTATAGATGGAGTAAATAAGTTGAATCAATCCTCGTCCTTTTCCTCGTTGCGCTCGTCCTCACGGTCGTCATCGCTCTCGTCCTCGCGCTTGTCGAATACGTGAACGCTCTCAACGCGTCGACCGTCCATTTCAGTGACCTCAACGGCGATTCCGTATTCTTCAAAGCTGTCGCCAACCTCGGGGATCTTGCCGAGAACCTCCATAGCCCAGCCACCCACGGTGACCGACTCGATCTCCTCGTCAATATCAAGCTCGGAGAAGAAGTTTTCGATATTTGCTCGGCCGGAAACAACGTATTCCTTGTCACCGACCTCCTTGATATCCTGTACGATCTCGTCATGCTCGTCCCAGATCTCGCCAACGATCTCCTCAAGAATATCCTCAAGCGTGACGATTCCTGCAGTAGATCCGAATTCATCCGTGACGACCGCCATATGAAGCTGCTTTTCCTGAAGCTCCTTCATAAGCTCGTTTACGGGCTGTGTGATAGCGACGTAGATAACCGGCTTGATTATCTCGTGTAGCGGGATGCTTGCCTTATACGCATGGGTGTAAAAGTCTTTGTAATAAATGATACCGACGATGTTGTCGATGCTCTCGTCATAGACGGGAAGTCTTGAGTATCCAGACTCGGTAAATACCTTTGCCACCATTTCCTTGGTTGCAGAGGAGGGAAGCGCGGTAATGTCGATTCTGGGGGTGAAGATGTCGCCGACCTCAAGGTCGCCAAACTCGATGGCACTCTTGATGAGGTCGCTCTCCTCCTTGTCAATATCACCATCCTCCTCGGCCTCCTCAATAATGGAAATGAGCTCCTCTTCGGTCATGCCCTGATCGTCGGATGCCTTAAAGATCTTGGCAAGCAGTCTTTGCCAGCCGTTGAAGATGAAGTTGAAGGGGGAAAGAATTATTCTCATAACGTTAATTATCGGCGCGGAGAACATAACGAATTTTTCGGGAGAATTCTTCGCCATGGTCTTGGGCGAGATCTCGCCAAAAACAAGCACCACGATAGTCAGCACCGCGGTGGAAACCGCCGCCGCCAGATCCTGATTGTCAACTATGATCTTTGCGAACAGCAGCGTACCCATTGCAGACGCCAGAATGTTAACGATGTTGTTTCCTATAAGTATTGTAGAAATGAGTGAATCGTAGTTGTCCGACAGCTTAAGCGCCAGAGCCGCCTTTTTGTTGCCCTTTTCCGCCATATTCTTTACTCTTATGCGGTTGTAGGTGGAGAATGCGGTCTCCGTAGCCGAGAAGTAAGCCGATAAAATTACACAAACAACTATGATTATTATGTGAATTTCCATGATAAGTTTTCTTTTAAACTCTACCTTTCAAAAATGATTTTTTTAATTGATTGTTTTTGGAAAAAACAGCAAAAAAAGGCATAACCGTACTCCCAAAAAGCGCGGCTAAGCCTGAGTTATCAATATTTTACGGAACTTTCCTGGCAAGTGTTCCCGTCGCCGTCGTCCATGTTTCCTCCAAAATTAAATTGCCCTTGGGCATTATACGAAGGATATCATAGCATATTTTTATGGAAAAGTCAAGTCTTTTGGACAAATTGTTTATTTTCTACCGCTTTTGTGCCTGATTTATTGACTTTTCGCCTCCTCTGTGATAGAATAACTATATCATTTTTGAAAGGGGAGATAGTTATGACCTGCGCCTTTACGGGACACAGAAATATAAAGCCTGAGCATAGGGCGCGGATAGCCGATCTCCTTTATCGCGCTGTAAATTACGCCTACGGCAAGGGCTGCCGTACCTTTGTTGCGGGCGGTGCGTTGGGCTTTGATACCGAGGCGGCGCGGCAGGTGATTCGCTACCGAATAGAGCATCTCGATGTAAGGCTCGTGCTGTTCTTACCCTGTCTTGACCAGGATGCCGCCTGGAGCGCAGGACAGCGTGACTCCTACGACTATATTCTTTCCTCGGCAAACGAGGTGCGCTACGTTTCGGAGAGCTACGACAAGACCTGTATGCGCAGACGTAATCAGGCTATGGCAGCGGAGTGCGATATTATGATCGCGTATGTGGGGCGTGACCGAAGCGGCGCGTCGCAAACGCTCCGTATGGCTCGCGAGGCGGGCAAGGAAACGTACAACCTATATCCCGAACTTGAGAAAGGCTCTTATTGAGCCTTTTTTAATTTTTTGTAAATGATTGTCCGCTTTTGTTTAAATATCGTTGTAAAAGTAGTAATTTATATTGACAATTAAAAGATTTTATAGTAAAATATTGGATAGCAAGAATAAAGGAGTGTTTTATGGAACAATCAAAGCTGCTCAGCCTCTCGCGTGTTGCGAATCAGATACGTATCAACATCATAGAGGCGGTCTACAATGCTAAATGCGGTCATCCCGGTGGATCTCTTTCCATAGCCGAGATAATGACCTACCTCTATTTTGAGGAAATGAATATAGATCCCAAAAATCCAAAGGATCCCCTCCGCGACAGATTCGTGCTGTCAAAGGGACATACTGCTCCTGCTCTTTACGCCACCCTGGCAGAGCGTGGATATTTTCCCAGAGAGGATCTCAAGACCTTGAGAAAGACCTCGTCCTATCTTCAGGGACACCCCGATATGAAGAGCGTTCCGGGCGTTGATATGAGCACTGGCTCTCTCGGTCAGGGCATATCCGCAGCCTGCGGTATGGCTCTTTCATCCAAGCTTGACGGTAATCCTTACCGCGTTTACACCGTTCTTGGCGACGGTGAGAGCGAGGAGGGACAGGTTTGGGAGGCAGCTATGTTTGCCGCCCACTATAAGCTTGACAATCTCGTGGCTATCCTCGATCTTAACGGTCTGCAGATCGACGGTCCTATTACCGAGGTTATGAACCCCACTCCCCACGATGAAAAGTTCCGCGCCTTTGGCTGGAACGTTATTACCATAGACGCTCATAATTTTGATGAGATCGAGGCGGCACTGAAAAATGCCAGAGCCACCGAGGGTAGACCTACCGCTATTATCGCAAGATCGGTAAAGGGCAAGGGTGTTTCCTATATGGAAAACGCTTGTGAGTGGCACGGTCAGGCTCCCAAGGAGGATCTCTATAAGGTTGCTATCAGCGATCTTGAAAAAATAGCAGAAACACTTAAGTAAGGATTGGTGAAGCAAATGGCAGAAAGAAAGGCAACCAGAGATGGTTTTGGCGCGGCTCTTGCCGAGCTTGGCGAAAAGTATGATTTTCTTGTTCTTGACGCGGACCTTGCGGCCGCAACCAAGACGGGTATGTTTAAAAAGAAATTTCCCGACAGATTTTTCGACTGCGGTATCGCGGAGGGAAATATGATGGGCGTTGCGGCAGGACTTGCAGCCACTGGAAAAAAGGTGTTTGCGGCAAGCTTTGCAATGTTCTCGGCAGGCAGATCCTACGAGCAGATCAGAAATTCCATCGGATATCCCCATCTTAACGTTAATATAGTAGGCACCCACGCCAGCATCACCGTAGGTGAGGACGGCGCTACACACCAGTGCAACGAGGACCTTGCGCTTATGCGTAATATCCCCGGTATGACGGTTATCTGTCCTGCCGATGCTACCGAGGCGTTTGCTGCGGTAGAGGCTGTCCTTAATCACGACGGTCCCTGTTATCTGAGATTCGGCAGATATCCCGTTCCCAACCTCACCCCCGAGCTTTTACCCGACTACAAGTTTGAGATAGGTAAGGGCATAGTTTATCGAGAGGGAAGCGACGTCACCATCGTTGCCAACGGCTATATGGTGCATCTTGCGCTTGAGGCAGCAGATATTCTTAAGTCTGAGGGCATCTCGGCTGAGGTTATAAATATCCACACCTTCAAGCCCTTTGATGCTGAGCTTGTCGTAGCATCTGCAAAGAAAACAGGTGCTATCGTCACCGCCGAGGAGCATAGCATTAAGGGCGGTCTCGGTTCTGCGGCTTGTGAGGCTGTCTGCGAGAAATATCCCGTTCCCGTTCTCCGCGTCGGCGTGGAGGATAAATTCGGCAGAAGCGGTCAGGTGCCCGAGCTTCTCGAGCTTTACGGACTTACCGCCGAGAATATTGCGGCTAAGGCAAGGTTTGCAATCTCAATGAAGTCGTCTAAATAACGGAATATCCGACTAAAATACAGTTGCAGAAAAGAGAGGATATAAAAATGAAGCGTATTTTACTTAAGCTGTCCGGTGAGGCTCTTGCCGGCGCGAATAAAGAAATATATGATATGACCTTCGTTGATAAGGTTGCCGCGGCGATCAAGGAGTGTGCCGATAAGGGACACGAGCTTGCGGTCGTTGTTGGCGCAGGTAACATATGGCGCGGCAGAGCGGGCGGTGATATGGATCGCACCGATGCTGACCGTATGGGTATGCTTGCCACCGTTATCAACGCCATCTGCCTAAAGGATGCGCTCACACGCGTGGGTGCCGAGGCTGTGGTTATGACCGCGATTCCCATGCACCCCTTTGCCGAGAGCTATTCATCCCAGGCGGCGAAGGAGGCTCTCTCTGCAGGTAAGGTTGTCGTTTTCGGCGCAGGCCTCGGCATTCCCTTCCTGTCTACCGATACTGCGGGCGCTGTCAGAGCGGCTGAGATCGAGGCTGACGCTATCCTTATGGCGAAAAACGTCGATTACATCTACGATGACGATCCCAGAAAGAATTCTAAGGCCAAGCCTATCAAGCAGATCAAGGCATCCGAGGTTCTTGCGAGAAATCTTCAGGCTATGGACGCTACCGCTACCGCCTTCTGTCTGTCTGCGGGTATGCCCGTAAAGCTCTTTGGACTTAAAGCTGCTGAGGATATCGTGAGTGCGGTCACCGAGGGTAAGTGCGGTACCGTTATCAGCGCGGAATAATTATGTACATAAAATTAATATAATAAATATAACTGAAAGGTGTATAATGATATGAAGCTTGACACTAAATTCTATGAAGAAAAAATGAAGAAGACGATCCACTCCTACTCGGAGAATCTTTCTACCATCAGAGCAGGAAGAGCAAATCCTGACGTACTTAAGAAGATCGCTGTTGATTACTACGGCTCTCCCACACCCATCTCCTCTATCGCGGAGATCAAGGTGACCGATGCTCGTACTCTTACCATCACCGCTTGGGATAAGTCCATTATGAAGGGCATTGAGAAGGCTATTCTCACCTCCGATCTTGGCATTAATCCTCAGAACGACGGTAGCTGCATCCGCCTTTCCTTCCCCCCTATGACCGAGGAGCGCAGAAAGGATCTCTCCAAGCAGATCTCCAAGATGGGCGAGGATGCGAAGGTTGCAGTTCGTAACATCCGCCGCGACGCTAACGATAAGATCAAGGCTGATAAGAAGAACTCCGTAATGACCGAGGATGAGGCAAAGCAGTCTGATAAGCTTGTTCAGGACCTTACCGATAAGTTCATCAAGGAGATTGATGGCATTACAGCAACTAAGACTAAGGAAATAATGGAGATTTAAGATCTCACGAAAGAGGGTTACTCGTTGAGTAAGTTAAAGGATACCTCTGTTGAGGGGAATAATAAAATAAACTCCGTTGCCATAATTATGGACGGCAACGGCAGATGGGCAAAGAAAAGAGGACTTTCGCGCACCGAGGGGCATCGGGCGGGGGCAAAGGTTATTTCAACCGTTATTAAGCTATTTCGTGAATACGGCGTTCATCATCTGACTCTCTACGCCTTTTCTACTGAGAATTGGAAAAGACCGAGGGAGGAGGTAGATGCAATAATGGAGCTTATCTATTTCTATATTGACGAGCACGTGATCCCCGCAATAAAGGAGCAGGGAGATCTATGCGTTAAATTTATAGGTGACAAGTCTGCTCTCCCCAAAAGCCTGCGTGAAAAGTGTATAGAAGCGGAGGAGCTTGCAAAGGATAGACCCTTCGTATGCAACGTTGCGCTGAATTACGGCGGCAGGGATGAGATAATCCACGCCGCAAACCGCGCTATAGCCGATGGACATACCTTGCTTTCCGAGGAGCTTTTATCTCGCTATATGTACACTTATCCATCTCCCGATCCCGATATGATAATCAGGACGGGGGGCGACCTGCGTATATCCAATTTTCTCCTGTGGCAGAGCGCGTATTCAGAGCTTATAGTCATTGATACCCTATGGCCCGACTTTAGTAGATCAGACGTTGACAGATGCGTGACTGAATATTTTTCAAGGCACCGCAGATTCGGCGGTCTTGATCCCGAGGACCAGTAAAGTGAGGCAATAACAAGTTAAAATGAAAAACAGATTATTAACGTCAGCAGGAATTATATTTTTCGGTCTGCTGTTGGTTATCTTTTCAGAGCATATCGTATTCCCGATTGCTCTTGCGGCGCTTACCGTTATCGCGTTGTTTGAAATACTTAGAGTTATGGGGACGCATAAGAAATGGGCGCTGTCTATCCCCGCCTATATTCTTGGCGCAGCATTCCCATCTCTTGCTTATTTTGTAAGGGGAGAGAATACTTTGGTATTTCTTCTCGCTTTGGCGGCAGCTATGTTCGTATATATGATGTGGCTTATGGCAGTCAGCGTGTTCTCAAAGGGAAATATTCCGTTTTCGCGTATATCCGAGGCATTCGTTGCGGTACTTTACGTCACCGTTTCCTTTACCTCGCTCTCTCTGATCAGATATCTTGACCGAAGCATTGGAGTATATTTCGTGGTTCTCCCCTTCGTGATCTCCTGGATCTGCGATGTTTTTGCATATTTCACGGGATCTCTTATCGGCAAGCATAAGCTGATACCGGAGGTCAGTCCGAAAAAGACCGTTGAGGGCGCGATCGGCGGCGTGGTATTTGCTGCTATTGCCTGCGCGGTATACGGCCTTGGTCTTGATCTTTTCATCGCAGATATGAAGGTGAACTACTTGACCCTCGTTCTTTTCGGCTTGATTCTCTCGGTCGTATCCCAGCTTGGCGACCTTACTGCCTCGCTTATTAAGCGCGAGTACGGTGTGAAGGATTACGGCAGAATTTTTCCCGGTCACGGCGGAATTATGGACAGATTTGACTCGGTCCTTGCGGTGTCCACCGTTCTACTTATACTTACGCTTATTTTTCCACCCTTTACACTCGCATGACAATAAAGCGCCGCTCTTGCTTATACCATTAGGCAAGCGCGGCTTTTAATCCCGGAGCTTTTATGACGAAAACAATTGCCGTTCTTGGCGCAACCGGCTCCGTCGGTATGCAATCTATCGACGTTGCCCGCCAAAGAGGATATAAAATAGACTTTTTCAGCGCGGGCAGAAACTCAGCCCTCGCCGAGCGACTTGCCCGTGAGATACGTCCCGCGGCGGTTGCTATGGCAGATATGCGCGCCGCCGCCGAGCTTAAATACCGCCTGCGCGACACCTCTGTTAAGGTGCTTGCAGGTGAGGCAGGCATATGCGACGGAATAGCAGGTAGCTCTGCCGATACAGTGGTCAATGCCATACTTGGTAAGGCGGGACTTGCCCCCACCCTCGCAACTATCGAGGCGGGGAAGCGGCTCGCCCTTGCAAACAAGGAATCGCTTGTTATCGCAGGTAACATCGTAATGAGTCACGCTCGTAAAATGGGCGTCAAGATCATTCCCGTTGACAGCGAGCATTCAGCCATATTCCAGTCGCTTCACGCAGGTCATCCTTCGGAGATAAGGCGACTGATACTTACCGCATCGGGCGGACCGTTCTATGGAAAGAGCAGGGTAGAGCTTGAAAATATCACCCTTGCCGACACCCTTGCTCACCCCACCTGGAAAATGGGGAAAAAGATCACCGTAGATTCCGCCACCCTTATGAATAAGGGCTTTGAGATCATTGAGGCAGCCCATCTTTTTGGCGTCTCACCCGATAAGATAGAGGTGGTCATCCACCGCGAGAGCATACTGCACTCTGCCGTGGAATATATTGACAACAGTATTATAGGCGAGTTCTCTCTGCCCGATATGCGTATGTGCGTTCAGTACGCCGTCGATTACCCCGAGAGATGTGAGAGTGCGGCTGCACCCCTTGATCTGTTTGCCCTTGGTAAAATGACCTTTGCAAAGCCGGATACATCGGCGTTTCCCCTGCTTGATATGGCGCGCCGCGCCTACTTCGCGGGTGGGGCCTGCCCCGCAGTGCTGAATGCCGCCGACGAGGTAGCCGTAGCCGCATTCCTTGAGGAGAAAATCCGCTTTGCCGACATACCCCGCGTCGTAATGAACACCTACGATATGATGGGTGGCGCAAGATATGCCACCTCGCTTTCGGATATCCTCGCCGCCGACAAGGAGGCAAGAAGGATAGCCGAGGGTTATATAAAATAAATTTCAGGAGAAAAACAGTTGAATTTAGTACAAACCGTAATAATAGCTATCTTTGTTTTCGGCTTTTTGATATTCATCCACGAATTTGGTCACTACATTTTTGCAAGAATCTTTAAGGTCACTATCACCGAGTTTTCTATCGGTATGGGACCGAAGCTCGTTTGGTACGATTCCAAGAAGACGGGCATCAAGTACGCTCTTTCCGCCATTCCATTCGGTGGCTATGTTGCCATGGTTGGCGAGGACAGCGAAAGCGACGATCCCAACGCATTTAATAAAAAGCCCGCCTGGCAGAGACTTATTATCACCGTAGCAGGTGCCACTGTTAATATTATCGCTGGAATTATCGCTATAATCATTCTCGCCTCTATGGTAGATTTCGGTGGCACCACCGTTGCCGCATTTCCTGAGACCGAGTATATCATCTCCTCTGCCGACTCGGGACTTGAGGTTGGTGATAAGATTATTAAGGTAAACGGCAACAGGGTCACAATCCTTGACGAGCTTTCCTACGAGATTATGCGAAACGGACATAAGCCGGTTGACCTTACCGTTATTCGTGACGGAAGGGAAATTACTCTTGAGGACGTTAAATTCCCCACCGATACAGAGCAGGAGCAGCTCTTCGGTATTATGGACTTCCAGGTCTATGCCGAAAAAAAGACAGTTGGTAGCGTCCTCGGCTATTCCGCATCGAAGGCGGTTCTTATCGTAAGAATGTGCTGGGAGTCTATCTTTGATCTTATCACGGGCAGATATACCGTTGCCGCGGTGTCAGGCCCTATCGGAATCGGCGAGGTTATCGGGGAGGCAGCAAGCCAGGGAGCAGCGCCTCTGCTCAGCATTGCCGCGCTTATCAGCATTAACCTCGGTGTAATGAACCTTCTTCCCATTCCCGCCCTCGACGGTGGCAAATGCCTTCTTATTCTCGTTGAGATGATCACGAGAAAGAAGCTTCCCGCTGATATTGAGGCAAAGATAAATGCCGTCAGCCTTGCGATTTTGCTCGGCCTCTCGGCGATAATTATGGTAAAGGACGTTATCGGACTCTTTAACTGAAAATATGAAATATAACGATTACAGAAGACAGAGCAGGGCGGTGCAGGTTGGCAGCCTTACTATTGGTGGCAGCTCCCCGATCTCTGTTCAGTCTATGACAAATACCGACACACACGATGCCTTGGCAACCTATAACCAGGTGCTTCGTCTTGCCGAGGCGGGCTGTGACGTGGTTCGCATCACCGCTCCCGACGTCGAGTCGGTAAATACCTTCCGTCTGCTCCGCGAGAGAGGGATAACTATTCCCCTCGTGGCAGATATTCACTTTGATTATAAAATAGCTATCGCCGCAGCAGAGGCTGGGGTTGATAAGATACGCATAAATCCCGGCAACATCGGCTCGCGCGATAAGATCCGCGAGGTCGTAAGGGCGTGCCGCGAGTATTCCGTACCCATCAGGATCGGTGTGAATTCGGGCTCGCTTGAGGAGAGCATTTTAAAGAAATACGGATCTCCCACAGCCGATGCTCTTGCCGAGTCGGCGCTCTATCACGCGTCTCTTCTTCGTGAATTTGACTTTGAGGATATTATCATATCGGTAAAGTCCTCGGAAGTCCAGACGATGATAGGCGCGAACCGTATTTTAGCCGAGAGGTGCGACTATCCCCTCCACCTTGGTGTCACCGAGGCAGGAGCACGCGAGCGCGCGCTTATTAAAAGCAGCATCGGTGTCGGCACTCTTCTTGCCGAGGGCATTGGCGATACTATCCGCATATCCCTGACCGACGATCCCGTAGAGGAGATCCGCGCCGCAAGAGCTATTCTCGACGCGCTTTCTCTGTCGGATAAACGCGGTATGGACATCATTTCCTGCCCCACCTGCGGCAGGACGAAGATCGATCTTATATCGCTTCTTTCGGAGTTTGAGAGCAGGGTAAAGCAGGAAGGGCTTGAAAATAAAAGCATAAAGGTTGCCCTGATGGGCTGCGCGGTAAACGGTCCCGGCGAGGCGCGTGAGGCTGATATTGGTATCGCGGGCGGCAAGGGCGAGGCTCTCCTCTTTAAACGAGGCGAGATCATTAAAAAAATAAAGGAAGACAGTCTTATTGATACTCTTATCGAGGAGATAAAGAGGATGTAATAAGCAGGTAAAACAGGAGTAGAAAATGCAGGGAGAAAAGAAATTCTTTGACGTTTTTTCAAGATATAAGCCCTCCGAGGAGAAGCGTGAGCTTCTCACGCGGGGGCATTCGATGCGCCTTAAGGTGACAAAGGATCGAAAGCGCGCGGAGATCGACCTCTCCTTCAACAGCCACGAGGATGCCGAGCTTATCTATGAGATAGAGGATGAATGCCGCGAGCTTTATTCTATGGAATCCTTTAAGATCCTGCCCCATTTTCCTCCCGAGAGCTTTGATATAACTAATTTTGATGAGATTGCCTTTGAGGCGGCGATGTGCGGTGCTGTCACAAACGGATTTTTCAGCGGCGCAAGATATTCCGATGACGGTGAGACGGTCACCGTAGCCATTCCTTTTTGTGACGCGGGCGTTGATTTCGTTAGAAATTCGGATACCGAGTCTATTCTTTCTGCCATTCTTCGCAGTCGCTACGGTGTCAACCGATCAGTATCGGTAGTTTGCGGCAGTGGAGCAGAGGAGCGCAGCCGCCGTCTTGAACTGGTCCGTGAGCAGAAGCTCGCTGATGCCGAGAGGGAGAGCCGTGAGCGCTTTATTGCCGACCGCGAGAGAATGGCGAGAGAGCAGCAGGAGCGCGCACGCGCCGAGGATCCTACATACGATTTCGAGGCAAAAGCGGGCATATCCGCCGCCACGGGAACTGCCGAGGCTATCGGTGATAGCGTGTACAGAATGGGCGCTACTACCTATGATTTTTCGGGTGGCGAGGTTGTTTTTGGCGAGGACTTTATGGTAAGCTCACCAACACCCCTTTCCGATGCGCCAAAGTCCAAGGGACGTGCTATATTCCTTGGCACAGTCTTCGACGTTGCGATGAAGGAAACACGTGCTGGTGATAAAAACAACTGTACCATAGGCATTTCCGATGGCGCTTCGGCTATATATGTAAAGAAAACTTTACCAAATGAGGAGCTCGATTGGATAAAAGGGCTAAAAGCAGGCACCCACGTTGCCGTGCTTGGCAGAGTCCAGACCGATAAATTTGACAATGAGCCTTACCTCTCACCCGTATCTATAAAGAAAATTTCCACCGTTTTGCGTACCGATAGCGCGCGTGAAAAGCGCGTGGAGCTTCACCTGCATTCCAATATGTCACAGATGGACGCTATCATTACTCCAAAGGAGCTTGTTGACACAGCGCTTCGCTGGGGACATAAGGCAATTGCGGTCACCGACCACGGAAACGTTCAGGCGTTTCCCGAGGTTATGCTTGCGCTCGAGAAGTCAAAGTCCGACCTTAAGATCCTTTACGGTACCGAGGCGTACTTTGTAAACGATACGGCAAAGTGTATTTTCGGCAAGAATTATCCTGCCTTCAACGACGAGATGGTCTGCTTTGATATCGAGACCACGGGACTTTCCAACCGCACCTGCAAGATAATTGAGATCGGTGCAGTCAAGATCAAGGCGGGCGAGGTCATTGACAAATTCAATATTTTTGTCGATCCCGAAACACCTATTCCCGAGGAAATTACTAAACTGACCTCCATCACCGATGAGGACGTTAAGGGCGCGCCCAAGGAGCGCGAGGCGCTGGAGCAGTTCCTTGCTTTCGCAGGGGACGAGCTGCTTATAGCTCATAACGCGGGCTTCGATATTGGCTTTATCCGCGTGGCAGCCGAGAGACAGGGGCTTCCCTTTAACAACTCCTATCTTGACACCGTCGGCCTTTCAAGATACGTAAACCCCGAGCTTAAAAACCATAAGCTTGATACCATAGTAGAACATTACAAGATCGGTGATTTCCATCACCACAGAGCCTCGGATGATGCCGAGGTGCTCGGCCGCATCTTTATCGAGATGCTTTCAAGACTTGAGAAGGAGGGTATTCGCGACTTCGACAGCGTTCTCAGTGCAATGAGTGAGTCTGTCGATCCCGTAAAGCTCAAGGCGCATCATATGATAATTCTGGCGAAAAACGCCGAGGGACTGAAGAATCTTTATAAGCTGATCTCATACAGCTATCTTAACTATTACGGCGGCTTCGGCAGACAGAAGAAGGTGCCGAGAATTCCCAAGACCGTGCTTGAGCAGCACAGGGAAGGACTTATTATCGGCTCTGCCTGCGTGTCGGGCGAGCTTTACGACGCTATTTTAGAGGGCAAAAAGGCAGAGGAGATCGAGGAGATAGCCGAGTTCTACGATTATCTTGAGATCCAGCCCCTCTGCAACAATCGCTTCCTTATTGACGAGGGTAAGGTTGCCGACGATGAGGCTCTGCGTGATATCAACCGCCGCATACTTGCCCTTGGACGAAAGCTTGGCAAGCCCGTCTGCGCCACCTGTGACGCCCACTTCCTTAATAAAGAGGACGAGATATACCGCCGCATACTCCTTGCGGGTATGAAGTTTAAGGACGCGGACAGGGAAGAGCCTATTTACCTTCGCACCACCGACGAGATGCTGGAGGAATTCTCCTATCTCGGTGAGGAGGACGCTTATGACGTGGTTATTTCCGCGCCTAACAAAATTGCAGATCTCTGCGAGAAGATCCGTCCCATTCCCGAGGGCAGATATGAGCCCGACCTCCCCGGCGCAAAGGAGGAGCTGGTAAACTCCTGCTGGCAGCGCGCTCACGATTGGTACGGCGACGATCTTCCCGATATAGTTAAAAACCGCCTTGACAGAGAGCTTACCTCTATTATTAACAACGGCTTTGCGGTGCTTTATATGATCGCCGTTAAGCTGGTTGCATATTCCGAGAGCCTTGGCTATCAGGTCGGCTCACGCGGCTCGGTAGGCTCTTCCTTCGTTGCCACGATGTCGGGTATTTCGGAGGTTAACCCTCTCCCACCCCATTACAGATGCCCTAAGTGCCGTTATTCAGAGTTCTTTACCGACGGCTCGGTCGGTTCGGGCTTTGACCTGCCCGATAAGGTCTGCCCCGTCTGCGGCGAGATGCTCTATCAGGACGGCCACGATATCCCCTTTGAAACCTTCCTTGGCTTCTACGGCGACAAGTCACCCGATATAGACCTTAATTTCTCGGGCGACGTGCAGGGCAGAGTACATAAGTACACCGAGGAGCTTTTCGGCCACTGTCACGTTTTCCGTGCGGGAACTATTACGGGCCTTGCCGATAAGACAGCCTGGGGCTATATTGCAAAATACCTTGAGGACAAGCGTATCAAGATTCCAAAGGCTCAGATCGGCTATATGGCGACGAGAATTATGGGTATCAAGAAGACTACGGGACAGCACCCGGGTGGCATTATCGTTGTTCCTAATGAGTACGATATCTACGACTTTACTCCCGTTCAGCACCCCGCCGATGATCCAAATGCCGACACGGTGACAACCCACTTCCAGTTCTCATATCTTCACGATACCATTCTGAAGCTTGACGAGCTTGGACACGATATTCCCACCAAGTACAAGATGCTTGAGAAGTATACGAACACCAGTGTCCTTGACGTTAAGATGAACGATAAGACCATATACGAGCTGTTCTCATCAACCAAGCCTCTTGGCATAACCCCAGCGGATATCGGCGGCAGCCAGCTTGCCACCTTTGGTATTCCCGAGTTCGGTACACGATTCTTACAGCAGGTACTCCTGGAGGCAAAGCCGAAGAACTTTGCCGACCTCGTGCAGATATCGGGACTTACCCACGGTACTGACGTATGGCTCGGCAACGCCCAGGAGCTTATCAAAAACGGCACCTGCGATATTTCGGAGGTTGTCGGTACGCGCGACAGTATTATGCTTTATCTTATCGCCCACGGTCTTGAGAGCAAGCTCTCATTCGATATAATGGAGTCGGTAAGAAAGGGTAAGGGACTGAAGCCCGAGTGGGAGGCCGCTATGCTTGAGAAGGGTGTACCCGAGTGGTACATCTGGTCCTGCAAAAAGATCAAGTACATGTTCCCGAAGGCGCACGCAGCCGCATACGTTATGTCGGCTATCCGTCTTGCCTGGTATAAAATATATTATCCTATGGAATTCTACGCCGCATTCCTCACCGTCGCACCCGGTGGCTTTGACGCCGAGATCGTCGGCAGAGGCTACGAGGGAGTAAACGCGGTCATCAAGGAGCTGGAGGATAAGGGAAATGATGCAACGCAGAAGGAGCATCAGACCTGTCAGACGCTTTATCTTGTAAGGGAAGCGCTCGCCAGAGGCGTAAAGTTCCTGAACGTTGATCTAAAGAAGTCGGACGGCACCGCCTTCCTGCCCGAAAACGGCAAGATACGAATGCCATTCAACTCACTCCCGGGCCTTGGTGAGACCGCCGCGGAGAAGATAATCGAGGCAAGAGCCAAGTACGATATTTACTCTATCGAGGATCTGCGCGAGCATACGGGCATATCCAAGACGGTTATCGAGCTTCTCAGACGAAACCACGTCCTTGATGGACTTTCCGAGACAAACCAGTTCTCACTGTTCTGACAATAAAACAAAATCGGGTGATAAAACACCCGATTTTGTAAACTATAGAGTACAAATTAGTTGATTAGCAGCAGTAATAGCAGAATTATCGCGCTCTCCTTATCTCCATCCTTGGAGAAAAACAGAAATGCCGCCGTTGCGAGAATCAGTATCTCCTCTGTGCCAATTTTCGGCATTTTCAGATTAAGCCCGCCGAGCAGCCCACCATCACCGAATATTCCCGATAAAAAGGGCATTTTCCCGAGGCTTGTAAGTACGCTTTCCTCGTCTCTCGGCTTTGCGGGCTTCTCCTCCTCGTGCTCTACAAAGGACACTTCTGTCGCATCGCTTGGCGGCGGTAGAGCCTTTTCGGTAAAGGCAGTTCCGTCGTAATTATCGGGTGGCGTCACCTTAACGCTCCCGTCGGGGTAATAGCTTCGTGAATACATACCCTCACCTCGTCCGCATCATATCGAGAATGTCGGCTATAGAGATCATCGAATCTATTGCCTTTGCACGCTCGCTTGAAACGTAGGGCTTCAGCGCACCCAGCAGATGAGCGCGATTCGATCTTTCACTTCTTTGCGAGTATGTAGGCTGGCTCACCGTCGGTGCCACCTCAACATCTGCCAGGGTTTCGGTCTTTTCCTCTTCTACCTGCGGGGCCTCGGATGCTGCGCCGCTTCCTTTAGCAAGATTAGCTATCTGCTCTATCAGCTGCGGATTCTCCATTATCAGCCCGATAACCTTGCCTACGTCAATATTTTCCTGATCACTCATAGGCACCTCATTTGTTCTTATACTGATTTACCACGCGCAGAGCCTCGGATACGTTTATCCTGTCGCTCTTTACCGCGTCACGCATTTTCTGAAGCTCGCTGTGGGGCGGCGTCTGCCTTGGTAATGAATAGCCGAAGCTGTCTGCTATTTTCAGCACCTCCGCCCATAGCTTGTCGTCTGGCAAGGCGGCAAGCGCCTCAAGTCTTGCTCTGTCAAATCTCATATATTTCCTCCTTTTGTATTATATTACAAAAAACTCTTTGCGGTCATATGCACAATTCGTCTTTTCAAAACGAGCTTGCATTACCATCTTGTTTGTTCATTAGAAATTATATGAAAAATGCACTGAAAGGTGATTTTTATGAAATGTCTTGTATTCTCCGACTCTCACGGCAGTGTCAACGGCATCCGCCGCGCTCTGAATATGCATCCCGATGCCGAGGTAGTGTTCTATCTTGGCGACGGGCTTCGTGATCTTGAGAGCTTTATTTACGATAAAAGCAAAATGTGGATCGCCGTCCGCGGAAACTGTGATTTTTCAGCCCTCCTCGGAGACGGAATGGTAAAAAAGACCGACAGCATAACACTCCTTGGCACCCGAATATTCCTTACTCACGGCGATCTTTACGGCGTGAAGTACGGCTTAGACGGAGTCATGAGGCTCGCTGTCGATCATAATGCTGATATTGTTTTGTTCGGGCACACCCATATGCCCCTTGAGAAGTATGTTTCCACCGAAAACGGCGGATATTACCTCTTTAATCCGGGTAGCATCGGCGGCGGTCTTGGCAGCCGCGCAAGCTACGGTGTGCTTAATATTACGGAGCAGGGAATACTCCTATCTCACGGATCTCTTTAATTCGTGAAGGCGCGCCTCAATATCGGATGCAAGCTTCTTGCATACCTCCTCGGCAAGCCTGTTGTCCTCTCCCTCGGTCATAATTCTGATAAGCGGCTCTGTACCTGAGGGGCGGATAAGTATTCTTCCGCTATCTCCCATAGCGCGCTCACCTTCGGAAATATGCTTCATTATCACCTCGTCGGTTTTCAGAAGCTTCTTTTCTTCGGCATCCGCGCCCACGTTTATAGTATATTGCGGATATTTTTTCATAATTGCGGCAAGGGCTGAGAGGCTTTTGCCGCTTTCCTTTAGGCAGGAGAGCAGCATTATAGCGGTAAGCTGTCCGTCACCCGTGGTGCAGAGTCGGCGCATAATAATATGTCCCGATTGCTCGCCTCCGAGAGCATAACCATTTTCGTTCATCAGTTCAAGGACGTATCTGTCACCCACCTTCGTGGTGGCAAAGTCTATACCGCTTGCCTCACAGAACTTTTTAAGACCGAGATTGCTGGCAACCGTGCCGACTACGGTATTTCCGTCAAGCACCCCCGCCTCCTTCATTCTTTTCGCTAAAATAGCGAGAATAAAGTCGCCGTCAACGTCACGTCCCATCTCGTCGATAGCAAGGCATCTGTCCGCATCACCGTCAAAAGCAACTCCCGCGTCAAGCCCCTTTTCACGAACCAACGTGCGAAGTCCCTCAATGTGAGTAGATCCGCAGTTCTCGTTGATGTTCATTCCATCGGGCTTATCGTCGAGCATATGGCACTCTGCGCCAAGAGAGGTAAAGATCCTTTCAGCCGTTTCGGCAGCCGAGCCGTTGGCGCAGTCTATACCGATGCGCAGCCCCGAGAGCGAAACCGCGCAGGAAGATATCAGATGCTCCACGTAGCCGTTTACCATATCGAAATCATACTGCAGAGTACCCATCCGATCCGCTCGCAGAGCCTCTGTGTCACCGTCGAGGATCATCTCCTCGATCCTCTCCTCCAGCACGTCTGAAAGCTTAAAGCCGTCCGAGCCAAATATCTTTATTCCATTATAATCCCACGGGTTGTGTGATACCGAAATCATAACACCCGCATCAAAATTATCTTTGGTCACCAGATACGCGACAGCAGGGGTAGAGCATACGCCGATAATGACCGCATCTCCGCCCGCATCGCAAACTCCCTGCATAAGCGAGTCTGCAAGGGTATCCGAGGACAGCCTCGTGTCCATACCGATAAGTACGCGGGATTTTCCGTCCTCACCCTTTGGCAGAGCGTGGACGAGCGCCCGTCCTACGTATCTCGCCAGAGCAAAGGTAAGCTTATCTCCAACGATACCGCGGATTCCGTCAGTTCCAAATAGTCTTCCCATTTTCGTCACCCGTGGATCAGAGTCTCTCCTTGAGAGTGCTTCCGTCAAAAATCGTCCTCTCCGGTATAGTTCCTCTCACTCTGCTGAGCGGGTAGATCATAGCCTCTTTGCCTACAATGCTTCCGGGACATAGCACGCTGCCGCAGCCAACCTCGGCACTGTCACCGAGAAATACGCCGATCTTGTTAAGACCGCTTTCGATCTCCTCCTCGCCGTCGCGAAGAATAATTTCCTTTTTGTCAAGACGGAAGTTGGAGGCAATAGCCCCCGCGCCCATATGCGCGCGATATCCGATAATGCTGTCGCCAACGTAGTTGTAGTGCGGAAGCTGCGCTCCGTCAAAAACGATAGCATTCTTTATCTCGGTGGAGTTTCCTATCACAGCGCCGTCACCGATTATAGCGTTTCCACGGATAAACGCGCCCGGGCGCACCTCCGCGCCGTGTCCTATGATAGCAGGACCTACGATGGTCGCGCCATCCCATATTTTCGCATCCTCAGCCACAAACACACCATCGCAGATCTCCCTGTAGGAGCTATCGAGCAGGGTAGAGCGCTCCTTGATATAGCCCGAGATCTTAGGCAGAGCCTCGTGGGGATACTCGCACCCTTCAAGAAGATCTGACGCGATAGTGTGACGTATGTCAAAAAGCTCCTGAGTCTTTAAAATCATAAAGCAGTTTTCCTTTCTTAATTGATTGACACAATTACAGCGCCTGCCGTAATTGTGTCAATGCTTCTGTGATAATATTCTATTCCGAAAAGCGGGAGAGGTTATCTGCCGAGTCCTGCGGCACCAACGATACCCGCATCGTTGCCAAGGGTGGCAACCTTGATTTGGGTTTTCTTGTTATTGGCTCTGGTGTACTGCTCGGATGCAACAATGATGGAAAGGGGCTCAATAAGCTTTTCCTTTTCACCCGATACGCCGCCGCCAATACAGATAATCTCGGGCTGGAAGGTATTAACAAGATTTGTAATGCCAACCGCCAGATTGTTTATGTACTCGTTTACGATCGCCTCGCCGTGAGCATCTCCGCGATACTTCGCGTTGAATGCCGTTCTCGCGCTTACCTTTCCCTCGCGGTCAGCGCAGTCAAAGAGCAGGGAAGGAATACCCTTTATTTTAAGCTCCTTCATCTTTGCTTTTGTAATGTCGGTGAGAGCGGATGCAGAGGAATATGCCTCCCAGCAGCCACGTCTGCCGCAGGAGCACTGTCTGCCGCCTGCCATAATTACCGTGTGACCAAGCTCCGCGCCCGCGTCGTTAAGTCCGCCTGAGAAAATCTTGCCGTCGAGGATAATTCCACCTCCAACACCTGTGCCGAGAGTGACCATTATAGAGCTTTTGCTGCCTCTTGCCGCGCCTACCAGCGCCTCGCCGAGAGCCGCCGCGTTTGCGTCGTTGGCAATATATATTTTAGAAATGGGCATATGCTTCTTGAATATCTCTGCCATCGGGAAGTTTTTAAAGGGCAGATTGTTGGAATATTCAACTATACCGAGTCTTGAGTTAGCAATACCGGGTGTAGCGATGCCGACGTATTCAATGTCGGCGAGAGTGAGGTTGTTTCTTACAACCAGCTTTAACGCCAGCTCGGCCATATCCGCCACGATCTCCTCACCGCTTCTGTGGGCGAGGGTAAGGGTAGACTCCTTGTCGATAATATTGAGATTTGCGTCACAAAGACCTGCCTTGATATTTGTTCCGCCAAGGTCGATTCCTATAGTATACATACTTTCCTCCGAGGATTTTATTTTGTTTTTAATATATACCACATAAATTATATATATTTTTCTCCCCGATGTCAAGGGATTATTTCAAAATTCACAAACTAAGCTGTCAAAGGACTCTGTTCACAAAAAATTAACAATTATACCGAAGCAAAGCTATTGAAATATTCACAAAAATAGTATACAATAACTACGTTAAATATTTAAGTATATTTTGAAAGGAATTATAAAGCATTTTGGCAAGATTTGTATATGCAGATAACGCGGCGACAACCCCCGTCAGCCGTGAGGTAATAGAAGCTATGATGCCCTGCTTCGAGAGCGAATGGGGAAATCCCTCCAGCCCTCACTCTATGGGTATCTCGGCGAAGGATATGCTTGACGACGCGCGAGAGAGAATCGCTGCCGTCCTCGGCTGCACCGCTGGTGAGATCTACTTCACCTCCTGTGGCACCGAGTCGGATAACTGGGCTATACGCGGCGCCGCTATGAGAATGAAGGCGAAGGGTAGAACCCACATCGTCACCAGCAAGATCGAGCATCACGCGGTTCTCCATACTTGCAAGGCTCTTGAGAAGGAGGGCTTTGAGGTCAGCTACGTGGGAGTTGACGAGTACGGTGTCGTAGATCTTGATGAGCTTCGCTCTCTCGTCACCGAGAAGACCGCTCTTGTGGCAATTATGTTTGCCAACAACGAGATCGGCACTATCGAGCCTATTGAGGAGATCGTTGAGATCGCCCACGCAAAGGGCGCTTTGATGTTTACAGACGCCGTTCAGGCGGTCGGAAATGTTGATATCGATCTCTCAAAGCTCCGCGTAGATATGCTTGCTCTCTCAGGACATAAGCTCCACGCCCCCAAGGGCATCGGACTTCTCTTTATCAGAAAGGGAATCGTTATCAATAATCTTATCGAGGGCGGCGGTCAGGAGAAGCGTAAGAGAGGCGGTACCGAAAACCTGCCTTATATCGTCGGACTCGCAAGGGCGCTTGAGCTTGCAAAGGAGAATATGAAGTATCTCCCCGAGGTGGCAAGAAAGCGCGACAGACTTATCTCCGCTCTTACCAAGATCCCATATTCCAGCCTGAACGGACATCCTACCAAGCGTCTGCCGGGACTTGTGAATATCGGCTTTGAATTTATCGAGGGCGAGAGTATGCTTCTCTGGCTTGATATGAAGGGCATCTGCGCCTCCACGGGTTCAGCTTGCTCCTCCGCATCTCTCGATGCATCTCACGTCCTACTCGCCATCGGCGTTCCTCACGAGAAGGCTCACGGATCTCTCCGCCTGTCCATCTCCAAGGATACCACCGACGAGGATATCGATTACATTATTGAAAACGTCGCTCCCATTGTAGAAAAACTACGCAATATGAGTCCTCTTTGGGAAGATGTCGTAAAAAAGGAAACTGCTAATAAATAAAAAGAGGAAAAAACAAATGAAATACAGTGAAAAGGTAATGGATCACTTCACCAATCCGAGAAATGTTGGTGAGATTGAAAATGCCGACGGCGTAGGCGTTGTTGGAAACGCAAAGTGCGGCGATATTATGAAGATGTATCTTAAAATTGACGAGAACGACGTGATCACCGATTGCAAGTTCAAGACCTTTGGTTGCGGTGCGGCTATCGCCACCTCTTCTATGGCTACCGAGCTTGTAAAGGGACATACCGTGTCCGAGGCTCTCAGCCTTACCAATAGCGCGGTGGTTGAGGCTCTTGACGGACTTCCCGCGATCAAGGTGCATTGCTCGGTTCTCGCCGAGGAGGCTATTAAGTCTGCGGTTGCCGATTACTATAACAAGATCGGCAGACCTATTGATTTTGACTACGATCCCGATCACGATGACGACCACGATCACCACGTAGACGAGGATTAATCAATATATTTGACAATAATTGTTTTGCAAAAATCCGCGCATCAGAGCGGATTTTTGACTTTCCACGGAGAAATTAAGATGAAAATTCTTGTTGGAATAAGCGGCGGAGTTGACAGTGCCTATGCCGCAAAGAAGCTTTTGCTCGACGGTCATACGGTCGAGGGCGCGGTGCTCATAATGCACGAACACACCGAGCTTTCTGCCGCCCGCGAGGCTGCCGCATCGGTGGGCATTGTTCTCCACGAGATAGACTGCCGCGGTGATTTCGAGGCAATAAAGCAGAATTTTGTTTCGGAATATGTAAGCGGAAGAACTCCGAACCCCTGCATCATCTGCAACGAGCGGGTGAAGTTCAGAACACTCTATGACTATGCTATGCAGCATGGCTTTGACGCCATTGCTACAGGCCATTACGCAAGGCTTACCGAGCTTGACGGAAGATTTGCCCTCGCTATGCCCGAGGACAGTCGAAAGGAGCAGACATATATGCTCTACCGTCTGCCCCAGGAAATACTGTCAAAGCTTGTTCTTCCGCTTTGCGAGGGCAGAAAAAACGACATTCGCCTCATAGCCGAAGGTCAGGGTATCTCTGCCGCAAGCCGTGAGGACAGTCAGGAGATATGCTTCCTTCCGAACGGCGGTCACACCGATTATATCGAGTCGGTTGCGGGCAAATCCCCCGAAGGAGATTTTATTGATGAAAGCGGCAAGGTACTTGGCAGACACAAGGGAATAATTCACTATACCGTAGGACAGCGTAAGGGACTTGGCATCTCTCTTGGAGAGCGTGCCTTCGTTACCGAGATAGA
>JAFWXZ010000036.1 GCA_017522795.1 Clostridia bacterium
AATATCTGCAAAGTATTCACCGCACGGATGCATGTAGTATTCAAAAGCGTACTGCTTGTTTTGCTCCTCCGGCTCTTCATCCGATTTTCCAAGCACCGAGTAGCTTCTGCTATTCAAATCTATCATATACGTGTAATAGTCCTGCACGTACGTTTTACCGTCTTTATCTCTATGGCCAACGTAGCCTATTTCCACGTCGTTTGCAACGATGACGTTGTCGCGAATACTTCTGCACGAGGACAAAACGAAAGCGAAAGCTATGACAAGCAAGATTGCAGCTGTTATTTTTCTTTTCATTATTCTATCTCCCTTTCTCATATAATTATATCACCGAGACCGAGTAATGTCAAGTTAACGCGGCACTCGTATGCTCGTTCTAAGGTATTTGCGCGCATTTCAGTGCTGAAAAAGGCAAATATTAAGAGTTTGTTTCCTTTTTATTAAATATTATTTGTTATTTTTTAACAAATCCCTTGACTTTGAAATATCCTTGTGCTATAATCAACGTATCAAAAGCGAAAAATATCCGTTTTTGTCAATTTAATACATCTTTTGATGAGAAAGCGAGTGTGAACATGGCAGTTCAGGCAATCAGTATCAAATGTCCTAATTGCGGTGCCGGCGTTGCTGCAAATCAGGAAACCTGCGAATGGTGTCACTCCCCGGTATACATCAGCTCATTCAACAGCATTTCCAATATGCCGATGATGCAGATCAACAAGTATGCAAGCGGCTTCCGTAAGGAGCTTGCTGAGAATCCCGATAATACCGAGCTCAACACCTCTATCGCGTTCTGCTATCTTAAGATTAAAATGTACGACGAGGCTTATGCGGCATTCTCTAAGGCGATAGTAGATAACTTCGATAATTCCGAAACTTATTTTTACGCTGCAGTATCCTTGCTCAAGGGTAAGAAGGCATTTCTTCATACAAGACCCGAGATCGACAAGATGCTCGAGCTTCTTAACGCAGCGCTTATGATAGAATCGAGAGGAATTTATTATTACGCTATGGCGTATATCAAGTTTGATTACTTCAAGCGCAAGTTCCTCAACACAACTCCGAGCTACAAGGATTGCCTTATGAAAGCGCAGACCTTCGGATGCTCAAAGGCAGATATCGACCACTTCTATTCGGTTGCAGGTATCGACCCCATCAACATTGTTTAGTTTTAAAATTTAAAAATATTTTTTGGAGGACAAAAAAATGGCATTTTTCAACTTTAACAAAAAGAAC
The DNA here is from genome assembly GCA_017522795.1 of Clostridia bacterium. Taxonomy (GTDB): domain Bacteria; phylum Bacillota; class Clostridia; order Oscillospirales; family CAG-272; genus UBA1740. The sequence continues at coordinate 1,237 of JAFWXZ010000036.1, forward strand.
AACAACGCTACTGCAAATGCTCTTCTTGCAGCAAATCTTAAGAAAGGTAAGACTCCTGAGCAGTGCAAGTGCATAGACTTCTTCCTTATGGAGAGCGGCGAAGGCAAGAAAAAGAAGGGTTGTCTTGGTAAGGCAGCTTGGACTATCGACGATTACTGCGCACACGTTCAGGGCATCGTAAACAGCCTTGGCCTTAAGCAGCGCGCTATCGCTAAGATTGGTCTTGACGAGTCTCAGATCTCCGAGATTCCCCCCATTCTCCTCGCATCCTTCAACCGTGGAAGCGATCTTTACTACAAGACCGATGAGAACCACACCAGATACGTTACCAACAAGTATTCTGTAACCTGGATCTTCTTCTCTGCAACTCAGATCTACACCTATACATATCAGTTCGACACCACAAGCGACAACTCCTCTGAGAGCACCAGAGACTTCTTCTACACCGACGTTACTTGTATCAGAACCGAGCACGAGGTTGAGGAAGCAATCTACGAGGTAACCGGCGGATGCGGATGCCTCAAGCTCTTCAAGAAGAAGGAAGCAACCTACGTTCACCACAACAGACACTGGGATACTCTCCAGATCACCGTTCCGAACGATTCTTACTCCTTCTGCTGCAGAACCACCGATACTCTCGAGCAGAGCATTCAGGCTGCAAAGGCTATGATTCGCGAAAAGAAGCAGGCTTAATTATTAAGAATATAAAGGCAAGGCGTTTTTGCCTTGCCTTTTTTGGTAAACAGCTTTATGGAAGATGAAATAGTAGTATGGGCGGGCAACTCGGAGGCGCCGGAAGAGGAAGAGCTTTTCATTCCGCACAATCCCCTGCACCGTCCCAAAATGCATTATACCAAGCCTACTATCGCATTGCTCGTCTACGTGGCGCAGCTTGTGGGACTTATATTTATCCCCTACGGTAAGGGCTGGATAATGGCAATAGCTCTTATCGGATACTCGCTGATTTATTTCTCCTTTATCGCAAAAAGAACTGTTATATGGCTCGTGCATTTTTATCAGAGCAAGGCGTCTGACGAAACGCGTCTTAAGTGCGTTATGGAGCCAAGCTGCTCGGTCTATATGATAATGGCAGTTGAGAAATACGGAGTTATCCGCGGTGTTTATAAGGGAATACGCCGCCTTTTCCGTTGCGGAAACGTGCGCGGTGTAGATTACCCGTAGAACATTACAATTTACAGCCTAACGAGGCAGAATGGAGACTAAAATGGGATTATTTAAAAAGAACCCAAACGAAGTGAATTTCCGTGACGGAAAAAAGCACTGGGCTGAGGTCATCAAAAATACAGGCCCCGGCGA
>JAFWXZ010000037.1 GCA_017522795.1 Clostridia bacterium
ACTGTTCGCGATGCTCTTGCAGGCGCGGACATGGTATTCATCACCGCAGGTATGGGCGGCGGCACCGGTACAGGTGCAGCTCCCGTTATTGCTAAGGCATCCAAGGAAATGGGTATTCTTACCGTAGGTATCGTTACCAAGCCCTTCTCCTTTGAGGGTAAGAGAAGATATGCTCAGGCGGAAATCGGTATTGCAGAGCTTTCCAAGTATGTTGACTCTCTTATCGTAATTCCTAACGAGAGACTTAAGCAGGTAGAGGACACCCACATCACTCTTGCTAACGCATTCGAGATCGCTGACGACGTTCTTCGCCGCGGCGTTCAGTCGGTATCCGAGCTTATCAACGTTCCCGGCTTTATCAACCTCGACTTTGCTGACGTTACCTCCATTATGAAGAACGCCGGCTACGCTCATATGGGTGTTGGTGCTGCTAAGGGCACCGACAAAGCTCAGGTTGCTGCAATGCAGGCAATCTCCTCTCCCCTTCTTGAGACAAATATTACCGGTGCTACTGGTGTGCTTGTAAGCATCACTGCTTCCGAGGACATTCAGCTTGACGAGATTGACGCAGCTTCCAATATGATCTACGAGGAGGCTCATCCCGATGCAAACATCATTTGGGGCGCCGCATTTGACCCCACTCTTCAGGACGAGATGCGCGTAACCGTTATCGCTACCGGTTTCATTGCTGATAACTCCGACACCAAGAAGCCTGAGCCCGCAAGAGTTGCTCCCCAACCCACAGTAGAGCCCGCTCCCGTATATGCAGCTCCCGCTCCTCAGCCCGCTCCCGCATACGCAGCTCCCGCAACACCTTCTGTAGACGACCTCTTCAGAAAGCTTGATGCAGAGCCCGTACAGGAAGCTCCCCAGCCTGCAGTAGAGCCCGCTTCCAAGGCATCCTACGAGGATATTTACGGCGGTACCTACACCTGCATCGTAAAGAATAAGAGAAGATAATTTCTGAATTATTTATTTGTCTTACATAGAAAGCGGAACGCATTTTGCGTTCCGCTTTTTTTGATCGTTATATCCTTACTTTTTGCGGAGTACCAAGATAAGAGTTAAAAGATATATCCATGTGTTAATAACATTCGAAATCCTTGCGAATTCCACATTAAAAAAAATCAAAATGTGGGGAAAGAAAAAACATCTCTTTTTCCGTTTTGATTTTTGCCATCCATTTCAACAGATGTTTTTTTCCGCAGGGGCAAAAATGAATTTTCCACAATGGCATTCTGTCATTTTTAGAGTTAGAACGCACTTTTATGCATCGATTTATGTCTTTTCTCGGAATAGTACACTTTTTTAAGTAGGGTTTTCCACACTAAAATCGTGGCATTTTGGGGGCGATGTTGAAAATTATATTGATTTTTCCACATTGGTCAATACTTCTCTTAGGGGTGAACGGAAAAAGATAATTTTGCGTTTTGACCTGCTTTTCGGCAAAAAAAATAAATGCCGATATCCTTTTTGAACGGGTTAGCATTTTTATAAAAAAATAATAAAAAACAAAAAAAGCCCCCTGCCCTAAAAAGCAAGAGGCTCTTTTAAAAACCTTACTGAAGGAAATAAATAACAACGATAGAAAGCGCGCTGATTATCATAAGTCCGGCAAGAACGCCAGCCAAAACCTTTACAAACATAGAATTCTTTTTCATTATGTATATTCCTTTACTTTATGTATTTTAATCCTTGTAATAGTTTGCTACGAGACTTGTAATGTTCTTATTGCCTACCCTATTTTTCACAGGGATCTTGGAGTTAATGATGGAAAGCCCCCTGGCAACCGAGTCGATTGAATCGGCAGGCTGCCTTACTGAAATACCGAGAACCTTATTCATCATAAGATCGAGCCCGTGGATCATAGAACCACCACCCGTAAGAACAATGCCGTTCTTAAAGACTGCCTCAACCTGATCAAGAGGAATTTTTTTGATTGCAACGGCCACCGACATAAGAAGTCTGTGAAGAGGTTTCTCAAACACACCAACAATATCCTCGGAGGAAATAGTCATTTTAACGCTGTTTCCTGTTAAGGAAAGAGTTCCCTCAATATCAACGCTCGACTCCTCCTTTCCGTGCCATACGGAGCCAAGCTGCTCCTTAATAGCGCGTGCTACAGAAAGCGAAACGTTCACACCGCCCTGCTCTGCAATATACTGCTTAACCGCCTTATCAAAGTCCTCGCCACCAATTATCTCTCTCGAGGTATAGGTGATCTGACCGTTGTGCATTACCGCGATCTCGGTGGCAGACGCGCCAACGTTGACCGAAATAACACTCTGCAAGGGTGTACCACCGGCGCCAATCAATGCAGCGACCGCACGGTTAACCGCATAGCTTTCGGAAATACCTGCATCGCTAAGAATTGCAAATACCTCCTTCTCCTGCTTTGCAATAAGGTCGGAGGGAATACCGATAACGCAACGAAGCTTCTCCTCGACGGGAATTGATCCAACTACGTGAGAAACAATACTCTGCGTAATCTGTCTGTCGAACAAAAGTCCGTTTTTGAACGGTCTGACAAGCAAAGCTCGGTCGCTAAGCTCATCCCATTGCTCAATAGCAGAGTTGCCCACCGAAATAATACGGCGACTGTCTTTATCTATAAGTGCAACGGATTGCTCACGGTATATGCCTGCCGTCATATCGCTAACGGTAATATTAGCGTATCCTAAATCAAGACCGATCTTGGTAATCATGCCGCCATCCTTTCTGGTGAAACTTTTGCACCCATATTTATACAGGTACAACATATTATACTACATTTCAATAGAAATTTCAAGTATATTTTTAAATATATTCACAAATTTTCTCTTTTAATGTGGTAAATCTCATAATTTGACGATTATTTTCAATCATTTTATAAGGAATGTCAGATCTTCCCACCAAAATGACCATACTCTTCGCCCTCGTCACCGCAGTATAAAGCAAATTTCTCGCCATAAGCATAGGAGGACAATAGTACATAGGAATGATAACAACAGGATATTCACTTCCCTGACTTTTGTGCACGGTGATAGCATAGGCAAGCTCAAGCTCCTCCAACATAGTAAAGCTGTACTCGGCATACCTGTCATCAAATCTAATGCTTAACGTTTCTTCAGACAGATCGATGCTCTCAATAACACCTATATCGCCGTTAAAAAGGCCTACCCCAAGAACGCCGTTTTTCTCCCACTCGATATCATAGTTATTTGTTATCTGCATTACCCTGTCTCCCTCACGGAAGATCACTCCGTGGGAGGCCTTTTCTTTTTTGAACTTTGTTGGAGGATTCAGCCTTGCCTGCAAGATTGCATTAAGATTCTCTACGCCAGCAACTCCTTTTTTGGAAGGGGTGATGACCTGTATGTTTCCCTTTATAGCATTTCCGTACGCCTTGGGTAGCCTCTCATCAATCAGCGAGGCAACCGTTTCGCCTATGTCAGCCTCCCTCTCGCGTCTTACAAAAAAGAAATCGCTGTCTGTAACGTTGAGAATGGGGGCAGTGCCCTCATTGATTCTATGGGCATTGGTAATTATCAGGCTCTCCCCAGACTGTCGGAACACCTCCGTCAGCCTTACAGTTTTAATTCTCTCCGAGCCTATAAGGTCAAACAGCACGTTTCCCGCACCAACGCTTGGAAGTTGATCCGAGTCACCGATCAGAATAAGCCTTGAGCCTCTTTTCATAGCTCTGATAAGAGCCGCCGTCAAGGAAAGATCAAGCATAGACGCTTCGTCCACTATGATAACGCTTTCACTAAGAGGATTTCTCTCGTTTCGGCAGAATCTGATACTACCATCGGTAGTTCTCTCCATCTCAAGCATTCTGTGTACCGTCTTTGCCTCCTCGCCTGTCGCCTCACTCATTCTTTTTGCCGCGCGTCCCGTAGGAGCGGCGAGAACGGTTTTCAGACCAACACTGTTGAATATTGAAATCATTGCCTTTACAACCGTGGTTTTTCCCGTACCGGGACCACCGGTAAGGATCATCACTCCGTTCTCAAGAGAGGCATAAAGCGCAGCGCGTTGCATTGGAGCAAAGCTGATACTAAGGCTTATTTCCACCCTCTCAATAAGTGAGGATATATCCGCGACTCCGAACTGCCCTGCCGATATCGAGATACGTAAGATTCCCTTGGCAATAAAATCCTCCTCCTCGGCGGTCTGATTTGTCATTATATAGTTTACGCCATCTCTGGTATAACAGGATAGCTCCGATTCATCAAGGAGAGCGGAAAGACTATTTTTTACAGTATCACAGTCAAGATCAAGAAGCTCTGCAGCCGAGGAAACCACATCATTTTCGGGCAGACAGGTATGACCGCCTGTTCCCGCAGCGTGTGACAAAACGTAGCATATTCCGCTGAATATTCTGTTTTTGGAATCAAGGGCAGCGCCAAGGCTTTTTGCAATAGCATCCGCCTTTGCGAAAGGAATACCAGCATCGCTGTTGCAGAGAATATACGGATTATCTCTTATAAGTCCGACAGCACCAGCACCAAAGGTCTTATACACCCTTGCAACCTCGCCGACACCCATATAGTCCTTGCAAAACATCATAACGCCGCGAATACCCGACTGCTCGCGGAAGGACTCGGAAATCGCCGCCGCCTTTTTTCTCGTAATTCCCGATATATCCGCAAGCCACTCAGGGCGATGCTCGATAACCTCAAAGGTTTCGGTACCAAAGCGGTTTACGATTTTCAATGCTGTGACAGGTCCTACACCCTTGATAGTTTCGGAGGAAAGATACTTGAATATTCCGTCCACATCGTCAGGCAGGCTTTTATCAAAAGAATCAAAGGCAAACTGCTTTCCGAACTCCTTGTGATACGTCCATCTTCCGCGAAGGCTGACGATCTCCCCCTCATAAGCCATAGGAATAACGCCTACCGCACAAACAAGATTATCCTCACCGTCAACTATTTCAAGTACGGTGTAATCATTGCTTTCATTTCGGTAGACGACGTTTTCTATTGTGCCCTTCAGGACCTCTATCTTTTCGACACGGCTCATATTTTTTCCTCGTTTTTTTACTTAATTCAATTATACCAATTCTTTTCGTTTTTTTCAAGTATCTCAGGGCTTATTTATGTATTTTTCTGCGAATAAAAAATGAAGGAGAGGTTAAAATATCCTTATCAGGAAAATGGAAAGGAATGGACAAAATGAAAAAAATTATTTCTTTTATAATTACCGCGACGGTGATCCTAACCACGATCGGCTTTGGCGCGGTGAGTGCCAGCGCCTTTTTCGGCATTGGGGCGCAGGTAGTGGCAGAAAACGTGAATATGATCAAGACGGGGATTATCGGACAAAAGATCAGCTTTACCGACGGAGATTTTAAATCTGCTCTGGCTCTTGCAAATTTCGACACGATAACCATCACCGAGATTCCCTCCTCCACTGAGGGTACACTTCTGCTCAGCGGCAGACGGGTTGGCAAGGGGCGTGTGATAAAGCGCAGAAATCTCGGCGCGCTGGTGTTTATTCCCGCCTCTGACGCGGTGACGGAATGTAAGTTCAAATTCACCGTTGATGGATATGCGGGCGGCGCGGAAATCGAGTGTATACTCAAATTTATCGACAAGGTAAACTATGCACCCGAGGCCCTCGGTGATTCTGTCAGCGCATCAAATATACAGACACAGCAGTCAATCTCAGTTTACGGTAATCTTGACGCCCACGATCCCGAGGGCGATGCGATAGAGTATATAATCGTCACCTACCCCAAACGGGGAACTCTGACGATTACAGAGGCAGAAAGCGGAAGATACTGTTATACCCCTACGTCAGGATATACGGGAAAGGATAAATTTACCTACGTGGCAAGAGACGAGTACGGAAATTACTCCACGCCTGTGACCGTGTCGGTTAAAATAACGGATAGAATGTGTGACGCGGTATATCGGGATATGGAGGATCGAGCGGAATACAACGCCGCCGTAGCTATGACTGCTATGGGCATTATGAGCGGAAGACAGCTGGGGGACGATATGTACTTCCACCCCGATGAAACGGTCACACGGGCAGAATTTGTGGCTATGGCAATGAAATGCGTGGGTATTCGAGCCGATTCTACATTGTCCTCCACCTATTTTGACGACGACAGCGAGATTTCCGTGTCTCTCAAGGGATATATTGCCACCGCGCAGCGAATAGGGCTTGTGGTGGGTGATTTTAAGGATGGCAAGCTACTGTTCTCTCCCGACGAAGAAATTACCAAGTATGAGGCGGCAAAAATACTTGCCGCCATGATAGGCTCGGACGGTGAAGGCGAAGAAAGCGTATTTGCCACCGATGGAGATATTCCCATTTGGGCAAGAGCGGGAGTATACGCTATGTGCTCGCTCGGTATCTTTGACAGCTACGACAGCGATACCCTGTCCGATAAGGTGACTCGGGCGGACGTAGCGGAATTCCTATACAGACTCTCTCACCGAAGATAAAATTCTAGGCACACCGTTTGGTGTGCCTTTTTTTCTTGCGAATTCTATTTACAAATTCATTTTTTTATGCTAAAATAATAATAACAACACGCGAGAGGAGATTTACCATGTCAAAAAAGCTTATCATTACTATTGCACGTCAGTACGGAAGCGGTGGTCGCGAGATCGGAGAGCTGGTTGCGAAGGCGCTTAACATTCCAATTTACGACAAGCTGCTTATCACTGAGGTAGCTGCAAAGGGAAATCTCAACGTTGAGGTTTTGAAGAAGAGCGATGAATCTGCTGCAAACAGCCTGCTCTACACGCTTGCCATCGGATCGAATACCGTAGGCGCGGCTATGCACTTCGGCTATAAGATGCCTCTAAGTGACAAGCTCTTTATTCTTCAGTCGGATGCCATCCGCGGCTATGCCACAGAGGGCAGCGGTGTTTTCATCGGCAGATGTGCAGACTACGTGCTTCGCGACGAGCCAAACCTGCTGCGTGTATTCATTTACGGTGATCTCGATCACAGAAAAGCAAGAGTTGCCGAGAGACATCCCGAGCTTAAAAGCTCACAGATCATTGACGCGATCAACAAGACCGACAAGCGCAGATCCACCTACTATAATTTCTACACGGGAAATAAGTGGGGCAAATTTGATAATTACGATATTGCAATCAACTCCTCCCTGCTCGGCATCGAGGGAACGGCCGAGGCAATATGCGATCTCGCAAAAAGAATGATGTAATTTTTAAGGCGACGGAGATTATCCGTCGCCTCTTTTTATTTATTAATTTTTATGTTGTCACCGTTTTTTGATATTGAGGAAGCATAAAGCTCAGTGAGAAGCCTTATCATATCTGTAATATCACTTGCCGCAGCGGTTTCACATGCAGAATGCATAGCCAGCTGAGGAAGACCAATATCAACGGTAGAAACGGAAACCCGGGTGTTTGAAATAGAACCGAGAGTAGATCCGCCCACCATATCAGCGCGGTTAGAAAATCTCTGTAGCTTAACTCCTGCTCTGTCCGCAAGAACGGAAAGCGTTGCGTTCGAAACGGCGTCGGTAGTATAACGCTGATTTGCGTTATATTTTACCACAATACCCTTGCCGAGAATAGCATAATTCGTGCCATCGTAAAGCTCGGGGTGGTTAGGGTGAACTGCGTGAGCGTTGTCTGCACTCACCATAAACGAATGATAAAGTGCGGCAGAATGTTTTTTATCATCTCCTGATATGGCTCTAAGCGTCATATCAAGGAAGGTTGATGCTGCGCCCTGCTTTGTTTCAGAGCCAACCTCCTCGTTATCAAAAACAGCAAGAACAGCAACCGAATTATCGCTTACGGGAGCATTGAGAAAGGCTCTAAGTGAAGCATAAACACATCCGAGATCATCGATGCGGGGAGCAAGAATAAGCTCGTCATTAATACCGATAATTCTTCCCTCCTCCGCGTTATACACGAACAGGTCATGGGAAATAATATCTTCCTTTGAAACACCTGCCCGATCCGCAATGACCTGCATAAGCGTGCCCTTCGAATCAGCGCCTCCAACCAGAGGAAGAAGGTCGGTCGCGGGATTAAACTTGTATCCATCATTCACGCCTCTGTTAAGGTGTATCGCAACGCTGGGAATGGTCAACGCCGCCTTATCAATATTGACGAGAGCGGTCTTAATTCCGTCGGCTGTTTTTACCACTATTCTGCCAGCAACCGAGAGCGGACGGTCAAGCCAGGTATAATGGATCATACCGCCGTATTTTTCTGTAGCAAGGCGTGTGTAGCTTGCGCCCGACAGCTCGTCCTTTAGCTTAAAGCAGGGAGAGTCCGAATGGGATGCGGTGATCATAAAGCCACCGTCCGTGCTTTTTCCCTTGAAAGCAATAATTGACGATCCGCTACGGATCACGAAATGCTTTCCTCCGTCGGAGAAGGATGAGGGATCGCTCTCGCGAAGCTCGGTAAAGCCTGCCGACAGCAGCTCCTTTTTAATAGTATCAACCGCGTGATATGCAGTGGGAGAGTTCTTTATAAAGCTGAAAAGCCCGTTTACGTATGACATAAATAAACCTCGCAAATAGATTATTAAATATATTTTACTACTTTTAGCTAAAAAAGTCAACTTTCTGCTTGAAAATCTTTAAACTTTGTTGTAGAATAATACTATATGCATTAAAAAGGAGCTATTATGTTAAATTTCAATGATTTTCCTGCCTCTGAAAAGGCATTAAGGTTTTTTGAGGAGTTTTCAAAAATCCCCCGCGGATCCGGAAATACCAAGGCCATCGCTGATTATCTCGTTTGTTTTGCAAAGGAGAGAGACCTCGAGGTTATACGCGACAACGCGGATAACGTAGTTATCAGAAAGCCCGCAACAACAGGCTACGAGAATCGCCCCGGAGTGATTATTCAGGGACACACCGATATCGTCGCCCTCAAGACACCCGACTGCCCTATCGATATGGAAAGCGAGGGCCTTGACCTTTACCGTGACGGAGATTTTCTCCGTGCGAGAGGTACTACACTTGGCGCAGATGACGGTGTAGCTATGGCATATGCTATGGCAATTCTTGATTCGGACGATATTGAGCATCCCGAAATCGAGGCTGTATTCACCTCGGACGAGGAAGTCGGACTGCTGGGCGCGACCGCCCTTGATGCCAGCGTGCTTCACGGCAGGCTGCTTATAAATATCGACTCCGACGAGGAGGGTATCTTCACTGCCGGATGCGCGGGCGGCGGCAGAATAGATATATCTCTTCCCACAAAAACGAAGACTCATATAGGTAAGATATACACTCTTAGCATCGGCGGTCTCAAGGGCGGACACAGCGGCGTTGAGATTCACAAAAATCGTGCAAACGCTATAAAAATTGCGGCAGAAACCCTTTCAAAGCTTGAAGGCGTTAAGCTCGGCAAGGCGAGTGCAGGAAGCGCAGACAACGCGATTCCCAGCGACGTTATGATTATTTTCACCACTAAATCCTCTATTTACGAGATCAGCGAGGCATTTAATCAGACAAAGGAGGCACTGCCCGAGAGCGAGTCCGATGCACGCTTTAACGTTGAGATGAACATCTCATCAGCAAATCTTCTTTCCGAGGAGGACAGCGCAAATATTCTTTCGCTTATCTGCGATATACCCAACGGTGTGACAAGAATGAGCGAGGTCATTGAGGGACTTGTTGAAACATCTCTAAATATGGGTATAATGAAGCTTGACGGCAAAACTCTCGAACTGACCATTTCCGTAAGAAGCGCTGTTGGAGCAGAAAAGGCAAAGCTTATCGCAAAGATCAAGGAGATCGCGGGCGCACACGGCGCGACCGTTGGCGTACGCGGCGAGTACCCCGCCTGGGAGTATCGAAAGGAATCCCACCTGCGCGACGTTATGTGCAAAGTTTACCGCGAGATGTACGGCAAGGATGCAACCGTCGTGACCATTCACGCGGGACTTGAGTGCGGTATATTCTCCGACAAGGTAGAGGGACTTGACTGCGTTTCCATCGGCCCCGACAACCACGATATTCACACACCCGACGAGAGACTTTCGCTTTCCTCGTTCAATAGGGTTTACGAGTATATAATCAACGTATTGAAAAACGTATAAAGGAGATAAAAATGAATAAAACAAGACTCAGAAAATATGCTAATCTGATTGCCCGCTGCGGTGTAAACGTGCAGAAGGGACAGGAGGTTATTATATGCGCGGAGCTTGATCAGCCCGAATTCGTTGCTATGGTCGTTGACGAATGCTATAAGGCAGGCGCTTCAAAAGTATCGGTTGACTGGTCATATCAGCCTCTGACGAAGCTCAACGTACGTCATTGCTCCAAAAAGGTGCTCGGCAGCCTTGACAAATGGCAGCTTGAAAAATGGGAGCATCAGGCAGAGGTTCTTCCCTGCAAGATCTATCTTATGAGCGAGGATCCCGACGGACTTGCAGGTGTAAACCAAATGAAATATGCAGGCGCGATGGCCGCTCGCTCCAAGCTTATCAAGCCCATTAGAAACAGAATGGAAAACAAGTATCAGTGGTGTATAGCAGCAGTTCCCGGTAAGGGTTGGGCAAAGAAGGTGTTCCCCGGCGAGAGAGCAAGCGTTGCTACCGAGAAGCTGTGGGAGGCTATTCTCTCCACCTCTCGCGTTGACGAGGATCCTATTGCAGCATGGGATCAACACAATGCAGATCTGAGAGCAAGATGCGATTACCTCAACGCTCTCGGCATCAAGGAGCTGAAATACAGCGCACCTAACGGAACCGATTTCAGAGTTGGTCTGCTTCCCAATGCTATCTTTATGGCGGGCGGTGAGGAGACTCTCGGCAGAGGCGTTTACTACAACCCCAACATTCCCACAGAGGAGGTGTTCACCTCTCCCAGAAAGGGTGATGCGGACGGTATTGTTTACTCCTCCAAGCCTCTTTCATATGGCGGTCAGCTTATCGACAATTTCTCTATCAAATTTGAAAATGGCAAAATTACCGAGGTTAAAGCCGAGCAGAATGAAGAATTGCTCCGTGAGCTTGTAAATATGGATGAGGGCGCGTCATATCTTGGCGAGGTTGCTCTTGTTCCCTATTCCTCTCCTATCAGACAGTCCGAGCTTCTCTTCTATAACACGCTCTTCGATGAAAACGCGGCTTGTCACCTTGCCTTTGGCAGAGGCTTCACCAATGTGATCAAGGACTATGAAAACTACACTGAAGCCGAGCTTCACGAGATGGGTATAAACGACTCTATTGTACATGAGGACTTTATGATCGGAACTGCCGATATGTCTATTACCGCTGTATGTGAGGACGGACGCGAGGTTGCTATCTTCCGTGATGGCGAGTGGGCATTCTAAGGCTTGACTTTTCGTTTTTTTAGTGATATAATTAAATAAAAAAGCTGCCACCGGGTAGCGATGCAAAGCATCCGTTTACACATCGTTAGGTCTTAGAAGATGTGTATGCGGATGCTTTTTTTAGGAGCTTTATGACAAGAATTAAAAGACTTTTATCATATTTTTCAAGGGTTGAATGGACTATATGGCTGTCGTCCATAATGCTGATAATTATTTCATTTATTCTATCTCCTGTAAAGGATATATTTTCTCTGATTTCCTCGCTCGTGGGTGTGACTGCCCTCATTTATTCTGCAAAGGGAAATCCCTTTGGGCAGATGCTGATGATTGCTTTTTGCATAATGTACGGCATAATATCCTACTCCTGCGCTTACTATGGCGAGGTGCTGACATATGTGTTTATGACAGGACCTATGGCAGTATTTGCGCTTATAAGCTGGCTCAGAAATCCATTTGAGGATAATCGTGCAGAGGTTAAGGTAAATAAAATAAGCAAGAGAGAAACCGTACTTATGTTTGTTGCTTCCCTGCCCGTCACGTTAGCGTTTTATTTCGTTCTCCATGCCTTCGGTACAGCAAATCTGCTTATCAGCACCCTGTCGGTGACAACCAGCTTTCTTGCGGTATATCTGACCGCGCGGCGCAGTCCTTACTATGCACTTGCATATGCGGCAAACGATATTGTGCTGATGATTCTCTGGACGCTTGCCTCGATTCAAAATCCCGAGTATCTGTCTACTCTCGCCTGCTTTGCAGTATTTCTTCTCAACGATATCTACGGCTTTATCAGCTGGCGAAAAATGCAAAAAAGACAAAGTGGAAAATAAAACAAAAAAAGACAAACTTTTTCACAAAAACCACTTGACAAATCCATAATAATGCTTTATAATAGTAAAGCACTCGCGGGAGTGGCGGAATCGGCAGACGCGCACGTTTGAGGGGCGTGTATCTTTGATGTACGGGTTCAAGTCCCGTTTCCCGCACCAAAAAAAGACTGCAATTTTGATACAAAATTGCAGTCTTTTTTTATCCATTACGGAGTAATGGTATATCATCACGCTTTAACGTGTATCTCATCAGCCCTTTGGGCTGCATATCATCACTCGTTAGAGTGTATTTTCCTGCGGTTTAATGATATACAATGCTTCGCATTGATGATATTCAGCCACTTCGTGCCTGATGATATACACTTTCTACGAAAGTGATTAAATCTGCAAGCCTTTTTTGTTTTTACCCGTAAAATACAAATCGTTCAATTTATGGGGTATCGTTCAATTATTGA
>JAFWXZ010000038.1 GCA_017522795.1 Clostridia bacterium
ATATCGGTGAAAAGGAAAATAGTTCTATAAGAAAATCAGCCGTGGATATTCACAACGCCTTGCCAAAAAGTACACTACAAGTTTTGCCAAAATTGTATCACGGCGAATTTTCAATAAACCACGGCAACGATTATGCTCAAAAAATAAGAGAGATCATCAGTATTTGACAAATTCCAATTTATCGAACTAAAATGGGTGCAAACCTTATCACCGAAATGCACCCATAACTCTAAAATTTGCACCCACCCAAAAATGGTATTAGAATTTTGATTACTCACAAAAGTGACTTTCAATAGGAAGTCACTTTTTATTTTTGTCATAAAAAAATATGTTGCAATTCAAAAAAATAAGTGATATAATAAAATTAATCTTTATGATTAAGGAGACTATTATGAAAAAAATAGCCTTTTTACTTGTTTTTATATTGGTGATTATGGCATTTGCGTCCTGTGAATATTTACCCGACGATCTGTTCGGAAATGATCATGGGGAGAATGACGATAATAACGCCGACGGTGGTGATGACGAAGTCACCGAAGGGGAAGACGGCAAGGACGACTCGGGCAAAGAAGATAACACCGACAACGGTGGCGGCAATGCCGACGGTGGGGACTCCGATAACAAAGAGGATCTCGAGGCAGATAAAAATCCTGCTCTTGTTGACGTAGTCGCGCTTGATGGACTTAACGAGCAGATATTCGGAGAGCTTACCGCTTTTGACGGATATGAATATAAAATATTCTATAAAAGGAGCGGTGAGAGCGAATATAATCAGCTTGAATCAGAGCTGATATTCAAAACCTTGGGTAAGCTTGAATTTTATATTCTTGGTATATCGGCGGGCAAATATGACGTAAAAATTGAGGCAGAAAGCGGATCTTCTCTTGCAAGACGAACTATCAAGGATATTGAGGTGGCGGCACAGGATAGAAGTGGATACGCTCACTTTGGCTACACTGAGGGAATCGGCGCTTATAATAACGACGGTACAGTAAAGTATGGCACAACCATTCTTTACGTCACAAATGAAAACAAGAATACCATAACGATGACCATTGATGGTACAGAGTACGTAGGCCTGGTTGACATACTGCAGAAGCAGTATTTGTCCGACACACCGCTGCTTGTAAGAGTTATCGGAAAAATCACCACTAACCAGTGGAATTATAAGAACGTGGCTCCTCGTCTTACAGACGGATCAAATTGGGACGACAGCTTCTTCGAAAACACCTTCTCAAACGAATACGGTGAGAATCTGGTAGGTCTGAAGGTCCGATATACCGATAAGTGCGCAGGCAAGACTTACACCTATAGAACAACCGCTGACGGGCTTGGTCCTGTCAGGGAAAGCGGCAGCGGAAGATCCACTACTACCTATAAGGGAAGTGATTTCCCCACGGTTTACGGTAAGACCGTTTACGACGATGATTCATTTATTAACGTTATTGAGGTTCAGGCGGCAAGCGACATAACCATAGAGGGCGTAGGCGAGGGGGCAGAGTTCTTCCAGTTTGGCATTGGATTTGAAGAGTGTAATTCTATTGAGGTGAAGAATCTTACCTTTACCGACTACCCCGAGGACGCGCTTAACTTTATGGTTGATTCGGATAAAGGTGTTAAGGCATATGGTAATTACTGGATCCATAACAACACCTTTAATAAGGGCTACAATGCTTGGGACGTCACAGGTGAACGAGACAAATACGCAGGTGACGGCTCTATAGATATGGCATTCGTGCATAACGTCACTTTGTCGTATAACAAGTTTGATCAATGCAAGAAGACAATGCTTGTCGGAAATGCTGACTCATCCAGATGTATGAATATTACTATACATCATAATCTTTTTGACAGCGTTGGCTCGCGCCTTCCTCTCGTTCGTAATTCAAACGTGCATAGCTATAACAACTACTTTGTTAATTGTTCAAGCTGTGCAAGCGTAAGGGTGAACAGCTATATCTTCAGCGAGGCAAACTATTATCTTAATTGCAACAAACCCTTTGATATCCAGAGCGGAGCGGTAAAGTCCTATGGAGATATTTTCGTTTCCTCGATTGTGGGATCTGCCACTGTTGCAAAATCCAGAGATCAGCAGGTAAGCAACAGCTGCAAGCCTGACGGATCTACAAATTACTCTAAATTTGACATCGACCCCTCGCTGTTCTACTATGATGCAGAGCAGGGAATTACCGATGCGGATTATCTTATCGATGCCGAGAGCGTTAAGAGCTTTGTTGAAAAGTATGCAGGCGCAGGCGTGCAAGAAAGACTTGAGACCATAGAATAATTCAAGGAGAAGCATAATGACGAGTAAAGAAAGATTTATTGAGATTTACAACAAACATATAAAACGTGAGGGAGCGGATAAGCTGCTTGAGTATCTTCTTTCGCCCGCATCCGACTTTTTTGTAGCTCCCGCAAGTTCTAGATTCCATTGCTCCTACGAGGGCGGTCTGTGTGATCACTCCATTAACGTGTACGAGTGTCTGGATTCCTATCTTAAATCGGATAGAGTAAAGCAGAGCTTTGGCTTCGAGTATACCGACGAGAGCATTGCCATAGTATCATTGCTTCACGATCTGTGCAAGGTAAATATTTACAAAAAGGGCTTCCGCAATGTTAAGGATGAAAAGGGCGTATGGCAGAGAGTCGATACCTTTGAGTACGATGACAGATTACCCTACGGTCACGGTGAGAAGAGCGTTTACATTATCTCGGGTTACATGAAGCTTACTCGCGAGGAGGCGTTTGCCATCAGATATCATATGGGCTATTCATCAACCGAGGATGCGAGAAACGTGTCCGCTGCCTTTGAGATGTTTCCATTGGCATTTGCGCTTTCTACCGCAGATAGCGAGGCAACCTACTTTGTTGAATCAAAAAATAAAATGATATAAAGCAAAAAAACAAAGCCTGCTTGGAAACCCAAGCAGGCTTTTAATAATGGAAAAATAAATTCTGCCGTATTTTAAATATCGATTATTCGGCTACGAAGAGGAAGGGATAAATCTCCTGTCCGCCGTCAACATAGTACGCTTCAACCTCGGGATAGGTCTTTAGCATATACTCTGCCAACATATCTCGCTCCTCGGTTGTGGCATCCTTGCCGTGGAAAACGGTGATCATAAACTTGTTATGATCTTTAAGAAGTATGTCGATAAGGCCATAGGTGGAAACCATCTTGTCGGGACCTGATATTACGATTTCCTTTGCGATAATACCCATTGTATCACCGTCGGTGACGTGTACGCCGTTCATATCTGCATCTCTTACAGCGGGGGATACGTATGCAGAAGTCACTCTGGAGATGGCATCCTCCGCCTCTGCCATAAGTGCATCGGGCTCGGAGAAATCAAAGCTCATAGAGGACATTGCTACGTAGCCTGCGCCAATGCTTTTGGATGGAACTACGTAAACCTTTGCTTTTTCATAGATTTCCGCCGCCTGACCTGCCGCCATAATAATGTTGCCGTTGTTAGGGAATACAAAGATGTTCTCAGCATTGATCTTTTCAAACGCATCTATAAAGTCATTTGTAGAGGGGTTGTTAGTCTGTCCACCCTCAACGATCTGGTCGGTTCCAAGCTGGCGGAAGAGATCGGATATACCTGCGCCGTTGCTTACTGCAACGATGCCGTATTTCTTTCTGGGCTCTTCCTTTTTAGGCTGTTCCTTCGTGGGATTCTCTGCTGCCTCAAGTTCGGTGTGCTGAAGCGACATATTCTCTACCTTAACCGAAATGAAATCTCCGCGTTTAAGCATATATCTCATAATTTTATCAGGTCTCAATGTATGAACGTGGATCTTTACTATAGATTCTGTCTGGAATACTACGATCGAGTCGCCGTAGTTTGCAAGATAAAGCTTGAGTGCGTCGAGATCAAAGGGATATTCCTTCATCTTCCTGTTCATAAGCTGAACGAGAAGCTCGGTGCAATATCCGTATTCCATAGTGCTGTCGGGACCAAAGCTACCCTCTGAAACGGGTACGGGCTTGGGGGCGGGAAGAATCGCCTCCTCGCTATCCTCTACGTCCTCACCGTTAAGAACTCTGTTAAGTCCGTCAATGATGTAGAGCAGACCTGCTCCACCAGAGTCAACAACACCCGCCTCGCCAAGAACGGGAAGTATCTCGGGAGTACGCATAAGCGATGCGTTCATCTCGTTTACAAGGTCGGCAAAGAGCGTCTGAACCGTACTCTTATAGTTTAAACGACGAACTGCATATTCCACAGCCTCACGGGCAACGGTAAGAATAGTACCCTCGGTAGGAGTCATTACAGATCCGTATGCCTGCTGAACGCCAAGCTCAAGGGCGTGCGCCAGCTTCTTTGCATCTGCGGTCTCTACGTTTTCAAGTCCCTTTGCCATTCCTGCGAAGAACTGGGAGAGAATAACTCCCGAGTTTCCTCTTGCTCCAAGAAGTATTCCACGGGATGCAACTTTGAGTACCTCGGCAAGATCGTCTGTATCAATGTTTTCAAGAGACGCAACGCCGCTCTCGATAGTCATACGCATATTGTCGCCCGTATCTCCGTCGGGAACGGGGAAGACGTTAAGCTTGTTGACCTCTTCTGCATTTGCGCGAAGCTCGCTTGCGCCGCCACGCATCATCTTTGCGAAAAGATAACCGCCCAGCTGCTTTATACTCCATTTTTCATTGGTCTTTTTCTCGGTAGCAGGCTTCTTATCCGCTTTTTTTGCTGGCTTCTTTTCAACCTTCTTAGCGGGCTTTTTCTCAGTTGCAGGCTTGCTTTCTGCCTTTTTAGCGGTTTTCTTTTCAACCTTTTCCTCGGCTTTAGCAGGCTTATTTTCAGGCTTTTCGGTTTTTGGCTTTTTATCCTTGGTTGCAGGCTTCTTTTCTGCTTTAACAGGCTTTTTAACTGCCTTTTCAGGCGTCTTTTCAACCTTTTTCTCGGCCTTTTCCTTTTTAGCCTTTTCTTTTTTAGCCTTTTCTTTTTCTGCTTTCTTCTTTTCAGCCTTCTCTTTATCGATCTTAACAATATCGATTATCTTTTTTTCTAACTTTTCAGACTTTGCTTTCTTTTCAGCAGGCTTTTTATTATCGGACTTATTCTGCTGAATAGCGTCTTGCTTGTTGTTATCGGTTTTTTTAGACATAAAATTCTCCAATCCGCCTGATAGACAGTAATATAGGGACTTATCTTTCCTTACCTACGAAGAAGAGCGCGATCGTTCCCGGACCCGAATGAGCGCCAATAACGGTGCCAACGTCGGTAATAAGTGCAGTCTTTGCACCATATTTTTCATTTATGATCCTGCCAAGCTCCTCTGCCTCAGAGAGACAGTCGGCGTGGGAAATATAAATTTTTTTATTGCCCTCGTCATCGCAAAGCTCGCCGTATTTCTCTGCAAGAGCCATAATAGACACGCGTCTGCCTCTTACCTTTGAAACGTTGATAAGGTGACCTTCGTTGTCTACGTGAAGCACGGGCTTGATACCCAGCATATTGCCGAAGAATGCCGCTGTAGGGCTGACTCTTCCGCCACGCTTGAGGTAGACGAGATCGTCAACGGTAAACCAGTGGCAGATCTTAAGCTTCATATCCTCTGCGTACTTGGCGACCTCCTCGATAGTAGCGCCTGAGTTTTTCTTTTCAATAACCATATCAAGAAGCAGGGCAATACCCGCAGAAGCGGCAAGAGTATCAACGGTAATGATCTTTCTTTCGGGATAGCTTTCCTTTAACTGCTCCGCAGCAAGTCGCGCGGAGTTGTAGGTAGTGCTGAGGCCTGTGGAAAAGCCAATATAGAGAATATCGTTTCCTTCTTTAAGGAGCTTTTCAAACTTGGCGGCAAAGCCGTCAACGTTTACTGCAGCGGTCTTGGCAACGCCACCCTCGCGCATTTTATCATAGAAAGCCTTGATATGCATTTCGTTGTTGGAATATTCCTTTTCGCTATCGTCAAAGCGGAAGGTAAGGGAAGCGGAGTACACGCCTCTCGCATTAAGCATCTCCTGAGAAAGATCGCAGGAGGAATCGGTAAATATAACGTAATTATTCATGTTTAGTTCCTTAAAAAATATATTTATTATTGATTGTTTGCAATTTGTTGTAAAGAAAAACAAAAAGGAAGATGAAGAAATGTGACAAATTGCCTTCTTTTGTGTTCTAAATATTTATTATTATACTATATAAAGGAAGATTTGTCAAGTTTTTGATGTGAATGCCGCCTCAAGTATAGTTGAATAATTCAAAAACACGAAAAAATAAAAGCCCTTACCTTGTGGGTATGGGCTTTTTGATGGCGGAAGCGGTGGGATTCGAACCCACGGTACCGCAAGGTACAACTGATTTCGAGTCCGTTCGGTAACTTGGAAGTTATCGAACAATACTATCCCAAACTCGCCGTATTTCAGTAGTTGATCTACAACCATAAAAATCGTCCGCTGCGTTGAGTTCTCTCCTTGAATTTTGGAGAGAAGGTCAAACACGATGGCGTTATTATACCACAAAAACG
>JAFWXZ010000039.1 GCA_017522795.1 Clostridia bacterium
GACGACTTATTCTATCGGGTACAAGCGCTTATGAACAAGAACAAATCCGCACCCGCGCGGACTCGCGGCGAAAACGAATATCTATTGACAACCAAGCTTTTCTGCGGTCATTGCAAGGAAATGATGGTCGGCTACGGTGGCACGGGCAAATCGGGCAGACAGTACCATTATTACAAATGCAAGAACTCTCGCAAAAACAAATGCGATAAGAAGGTTGTCGGCAAAGAATATATCGAAAACCGCGTAATCGAGGTGTGTCTGCAAATGCTCACCGATGATAAGATACGCTATATTGCCAAGCGTGTTGCGGAGGAATGTAACAAGAGTCCCGATAACCTTTCAATAAAGGAAATCAAGAAAGCGATCAAAGAAGTTGATGCCGCGATTGAGAACCTTTGGAAAGGTATCGAACAAGGACAAGCGGTGGATATGCTGACCGAGCGACTGAACCGCCGCCAAGCAGAAAAGGCGGAGTTAGAAGCTCAGCTCGCCATTGAGAATAACAAGAAGATCTGTCTGACCGAAGCGCAGATATATGCCTTTCTTGATTTTATCTGCGAAATGCCGATGGATGACGTCAATAAGCGCAGAGCACTCATCAACATCTTCGTACACTCGGTCTACCTGTACGATGACCATTTCACTATAATCATCAACGCAAGCAAGAAGCCTTTGAGCATCGACAATATCCCGCTTGACGAGATTGAAGAAGCCTTTGAAGGCGACAACGAAGGACCGGAGGGGTGTTCGTCTATGACGACACCTGCTCCACCAAAAAGGAAAAGGACGCCTTGTGCGTCCTTTTTCTTTTTGACGGCTCCGCCGTAGGAGTTGAACCCGCTCGGCACTCTGTGCCGAATCGGGTTCAAGAGATTGCCTGAGCAACAATATGAACGGGCAGACTTTGAAAATCTAGGTATTTACAGATTGCGATGGCAAACTCCCGTCGGTCATTTGCGACGGGCTTCGTGGACCGAAGTCCACGAGCAAATGATATCCCCCCCACTCAAAAAACTATTGCATTCACCAAAAAGCTGTGCTATAATGAAATAAAAAGGACTTGTGAGGATACGGACGTGAAAATTAAACTTTGTGCTTTTTTGTTAGTTTTGGTTGTTCTTTCGCTTACCTTTACAGGCTGTGATGGTCTTTTCGGCGGTGATTCCGATACTACAAAATATAATGACAGTATGGAATCCTCTACGGGAAAATGGTCGCTTCTCGGTGATACGGACACGTATTTTGTGTTTGATGGCTCAAATGGCGTGATGACATTCAGTTATTTTGAGGATGGAGCAGAGAAGTATGGCGGTAAATTCAGAGGCTTATACAGAAGTAATGACGATGCGAGTACACCCCTTAGCTTTATTCTAACCCGTACAGATAAGCAGAAGGAAGATTGGCTCTCCTGCTACGTAGAGGGCTTTGAGGAAAACTTCACACAGTTCAGCATTTTCGAAGAAGAAGAGGATCTTGGTGTGACCGACGGTACCGTCTATACCCACATTTACCGCCTCAGCGAGCTGCCCTATAAATTAGGCACCTACGTTTTAGAGGGAAATACGCATAAGGTATACTCAAACGCATTTAATGACGGTGAATACCGCATTTCCGAGGGCACTTATGTGAGCGGTGACGGACAGAAGCTTACCGTTGTTCCTTTAATGAACCGCAGCTATATGCTTTTTAGATATGAAAACGGAGAAATCGCCGTTGAGGGATTGTTTAATATTGCTCAGGACAAAAAGACCATCTATCTCTACATAGAGCACGATATTTACGAGAAGGTAAAAAATGCAGATAAGGAGCATTACGACACAACCTTCAGCCTTAATTACCCACCCGACTTCTATTTGCGTGGCGATTTTGATACCACGTCAAACGATATCGTTATCAACGGTCTCTATCACCATGAGTACAGCCCCACGGAGATAGATGATTCGGTATGGGCTTTTGGCACTTACACAAAACAGTAAACAATATAAATATGAAAAGAGGACACGAATTATGTCCTCTTTTTTGTATAAATACTAACTAAACTTTACAAAAGTATGCAAATCAAGCCGTTGGATCCCTCGTTTATGATCTTCCCGAGGGTTTCACCAAGCTTTTCTCTCGACTCGTCGGGCATATGAGAGAGCTTTGCATTCATTCCGTCGCTGACCATATCATAGAGCGACTTACCGAACATATTATATTCCCATACCTTGTCGGGATTATCCTCGAACTCACTCTGCAGGAACTTGACGACCTCCTCGGACTGCTCCTCACTGCCAACCACAGGACAAAGATCTGCTTTAATACCCGTCTTTATCATATGTATAGAATCGGCGTGTGCCGTCACCTTTACGCCGTAGCCGTTTGCCTGCTTCACAAGGGTGGGCTCCTCAAGCTTCAGATCCTTCATCGCGGGCATAACAATACCGTAGCCCTTTTCCTCTACGTCAAGCAGAGCGTCCTCAACTCTCATATACTTGTCGCGTATTTCTGCAAGCTCTTTGACGGTGTTGAGCAGCTCCTTTTCGGATGTTATCTCCGCACCGCATAGCTCGCTCACTACGCCAAAATACACCTCGTTATCCACGGGAATATTAAACTGCGCCGTGCCGTCACCTGCATTCACCGAAACCCGCTCAAAATCGTAGCCCCCGAGATGCTTTTCAATATCTCCAAGCTTTTCAACCTTATCGGAAAAGCTGCGAATGTCGTCAAGCATACCCGATCTGAGAGGATGCTGCTCGGGCAGAACCTGGCACCAGTCGGGCAGGGTAAAGCTCATCTCCCGAACAGGAAATTCCGACAACACAAGTGCGAGTATCTCGCGAATATCCTCGGCATCAAGCTCGGGACAGCAAACGAGCGCAACGGGGACGCCGTGCTTCTCCTCCAACTCGTGAGCTAAGGCGTGAGCTTCGTCACTGTCGGGATTTGCCGAGTTTAAAATAATAGCAAATGGCTTGCCAAGCTCCTTTAGCTCCTTTGCAACTCGCTCCTCTGCGGGAACATAGCTTTCTCGGGGTATACCCGCAATCGAGCCGTCGGTGGTGACAAGCATAGCGATGGTCGCATGCTCACCGATTACCTTGCCTGTTCCAAGCTCCGCCGCATCGGCAAAGGGCATAGCATCCTCCGACCAAGGGGTAATCACCATACGGTTTTCGCCGTTTTCCTCCGCACCAAGAGCACCGTCAACAAGATAGCCCACGCAGTCTACCATCTTAACGCGGAATTCTATCCCCTCGTCAAGCATTACGCGTACCGAATCGTCGGGTACGAACTTTGGCTCGGTGGTCATTATCGTCCTGCCCGATGCGCTCTGGGGAATCTCGTCCTCGGTACGCTGCCTGTCGTACTCGTTTTCAATATTAGGAAGTACCACGTTGTCAAGAAATCTTCGTATAAAGGTGGATTTTCCACTTCTCACAGGGCCGACAACGCCGATGTAAATATCTCCGCCGGTCCTCTTTGCAATATCCGAATAAATGGAATTATCACTCATAAAATCTCTCCTTAAATAAAATCTTTCATACAAGCCTATGAAGTAGAGCGGGGAATTATCACAATATACAAAGAAAAAAAGGATAAAGTCACAGAAAAACTGTGTTCTTTACCCTTTTTTCTTTATTTTATACTATTTTACGCCTTGTTAGCAGAACCAAAGAGAGTAATCTTCTCTCTTACGGTAGCCTTGATCGCCTCTGTGCCGGGAGCAAGAAGCTTTCTGGGGTCAAAGCCCTTACCCTGAAGGTCCTTACCCTCCTCGATGTATGTACGGGTAGCAGCTGCGAAGGAAAGCTGGCACTCGGTGTTAACGTTTATCTTGGAAACACCAAGGTCGATTGCCTTTGCAATCATGTCGGCAGGAATGCCTGTACCGCCATGAAGAACGAGGGGCATAGCGCCTGTCTTCTGCTGAATAGCGTCAAGAGTCTCAAAGGAGAGACCGGGCCAGTTTGCGGGATACTTTCCGTGAATATTACCGATACCTGCTGCAAGCATAGTTACGCCGAGGTCCGCGATCATCTTACACTCGTTGGGATCTGCGCACTCGCCTGCGCCGATAACGCCGTCCTCTTCGCCACCGATAGATCCAACCTCAGCCTCGAGGGAGATGCCCTTTTCGTTGCAGAGAGCAACAAGCTCCTTGGTCTTTGCGATATTCTCGTCGATAGGGTAGTGAGATCCGTCAAACATTACGGACGAGAAGCCCGCCTCGATGCACTTAAGAGCGCCCTCATAAGAGCCGTGGTCAAGGTGGAGCGCAACGGGAACAGTGATGCCGAGTCCCTCGATCATACCCTCAACCATACCAACTATGGTCTTGTAGCCGCACATATACTTGCCTGCGCCCTCGGATACACCGAGAATAACGGGAGAGTTCATCTCCTGGGCGGTGAGAAGTATTGCCTTCGTCCACTCTAAATTATTGATGTTAAACTGGCCAACTGCGTAGTGGCCTGCCTTTGCCTTTTGAAGCATTTCCTTAGCAGAAACTAACATTTGTATATCTCCTTGTTAAAAAATTATCCTTTTATATTATACTAAATTAACTTGATAAAATCAATAGATAAATGATAAAAACTCTATAATATTAAAAATATTTTGTAAACCTCTTGAATTTTCTGGCGTATTAGTGTAAAATAAATGATATGAAACAAAATGGGTTGATATGACCTTTTTAAGGAGAATAAGAAATGATTGACATTAGATTTCTCAGAGAAAATCCCGAGGTAGTAAAGCAGAACATCAGAAACAAGTTTCAGGACGAAAAGCTTCCTCTCGTTGACGAGGTTATAGCGCTCGACGAGGAGCTCAGACAGAATAAAAAGCGCGCAGACGATCTCCGCGCTAACAGAAATAAAATATCCAAGTCCATAGGTATGCTTATGGGACAGAAGAAGTTTGCCGAGGCAGAGGAGGCTAAAAAGCTCGTAGCAGAGCAGGCAGCCGAGCTTGCCGCTTGCGAGGCAAAGGAGGCCGAGCTTTCGGATAAGGTACAGAAGATAATGATGATCATTCCCAACATTATCGATCCCTCAGTTCCCATTGGTAAGGACGACTCCGAGAACGTTGAGGTAGAGCGCTTTGGTGAGCCTCTTACCCCCGACTTTGACGTGCCCTATCACACTGATATTATGGAGCGCTTCTGCGGTATTGATCTTGACTCTGCCCGCCGCGTAGCAGGAAACGGCTTCTACTACCTTATGGGCGATATCGCGAGACTTCACTCTGCGGTTATCTCCTATGCCCGCGATTTTATGATCGACCGTGGCTTTACCTATTGCATTCCTCCCTATATGATCCGCGCAGGCGTTGTCACAGGCGTTATGTCCTTTGCGGAGATGGAGGCTATGATGTATAAGATCGAGGGCGAGGATCTTTACCTTATCGGTACCTCCGAGCATTCTATGATCGGCAAGTTCATCGACCAGATCGTTCCCGAGGCAGAGCTTCCTTACACCCTCACCTCCTACTCCCCCTGCTTCCGTAAGGAGAAGGGCGCTCATGGCATCGAGGAGAGAGGCGTATACCGTATCCACCAGTTTGAGAAACAGGAGATGGTAGTCGTTTGTCGTCCCGAGGAATCTCCCGTCTGGTTTGACAAGCTCTGGAAGAACACCGTTGATATGTTCCGCACCCTTGATATTCCCGTTAGAACTCTTGAGTGCTGCTCGGGCGACCTTGCAGACCTGAAGGTTAAGTCTGTTGACGTTGAGGCTTGGTCTCCCAGACAGCAGAAGTACTTTGAGGTAGGCTCCTGCTCCAACCTTGGTGATGCGCAGGCTCGCCGTCTTAAGATCAGAGTTAAGGGTGAAAATGGTACTTATCTTGCTCACACTCTTAACAACACCGTTGTCGCTCCCCCAAGAATGCTTATTGCATTCCTTGAGAACAACCTTAATGCAGACGGCAGCGTAAACATCCCCGTTGCACTTCGTCCTTATATGGGCGGCGTGGACAAGATCATTCCAAAGAGATAATTTATGAAGAATATACTGATTATTGCAGGTCCCTCCGCGGTAGGAAAGACCACGATCGCTCACCGTATGCTTGAGCTTGACGGCAGATACGAGTTTGTTCGCTCGGTGACAACCCGTCCCAAGAGAGCAGATCAATTTGACAACGAGTATATATATATCACCGATGCCGAGTTCCGTCATCTTATTGCTACCGGCGGTGTTCTTGAGCATACCGAGTACGCGGGCAACCTCTACGGTACTCCCCGCTCGGAGATAGACCGTATCACCTCCGAGGGAAGGGTTCCGCTCTTGGTTCTCGATATCAACGGCGTCACCTCGCTTTCAAATAACAAGGGCGATATATCCCCCTGCGGTGTGTATATTTACGATGATATCGACGTAATGGAGAGAAGACTTGCCGAGCGTTATGCCGACGATCTCGATTCTCCCGAAACGCAAAGGAAGCTTAATTCCCGCACCCGTCAGAATATCCTTGATTACAGCGAGATGCCCGAGCGCCAGGCGGTGTTCTATGCATTTATCCGCAACTGCTCGTCAGTTGATTGCTGTGCTGAAAAGGTCGGAGAGGTATTTGATACATTCTGCGGCGGCACTCCAAAGGACTCTGAGGCGAATGTCTCTCTTGCAAGATCGCTTGCCGACTCCATATTGGCTAAAATGTAAAATAATCATAATGAAAACAGCCTATCTGATGATAGGCTGTTTGTTGTTTTTATTCTTCTTCAAATTCTTCGGGATGATCTTTTTTATACTGCTCATATTCCTCGTGCATACAGGTGCCACAGGGGCGATACTTTGCAGCAAGCAGCTCCTCATAGGTGAGGTCTGTGTATCTGAGAATTTCCTCCGACATGGATTCCAGTGTGTAGCAATCTACGAGGTGGATAACCAGCTTTACCTTGTGAGTAGCATATGTTGCATCCTCCTTGGCAATAAGATTCTCCTCCTCTTTTTCCTCTTCATTGTCCTCCTTTTCCTCGTCGGGAACAAGGCAATCCTTACAGATGGTATAGCCCTTTCCAAGCATTACGGTGATATCTCCCGTGTACTCAAAGAGGTAATCCTCCTTGATGTTTTCAATATGATAGCAGTTGGGGAGGTGAAGCGTCTTTGATAGAACGCTATACATATAGGTTATCTTACCCTCATTACCCTCATTGCTCTCGTTGCCTTCATCACCCTCGCCGTCATTGGAGCCTTCCTGATCCTCGCCGTTCTGATTTTGGTTGGGATTCTGAATATTGTCATGGGGATCGTAATTATCGTTTGACGGATGACCGTGACTGTGATCGCAGGATATCATTGAAAATATCAATACAAGTGTAATAAGCAGTGCGGCAATTCTCGAGAAGTTCATATATTCCTCCGATGATTTGATTAACGATACTATTATACAACCTTTGTCGATTTTTGTCAATAGATAGCTACACTAAGCGTAAATTGTATTGCAAAAGGATGTTTTTAGTGATATAATATATATAATAATAAAGGTAGGCTTTTGACTTGATATAAGGTCGGGAAAGTGAGGGAAATGATGAAAATTGTAATTACAGGCTGCGCGGGATTTATTGGATCAGCTTTTGCGGATTATATTTTGCGTAAATATCCCGCCGATAGCGTCATTGGGATAGACTGTATGACCTATGCCGCTAGCGAAAGCGCCCTCAAAAGCTTAAAATGTTATGAAAAGTTTACATTTTCCAAGGTCAATATTTGTGATAAAGAGGCGATAGAGCGCATTTTTGCCGAGCATATCCCCGATATTCTGATCAATTTTGCTGCCGAGAGCCACGTTGATCGTTCAATTTCAAGCTCTCGCACCTTTGTTGAAACCAATGTTTTGGGCACGCAGGTGCTGCTTGACGCCTCTGTAAAATACGGAGTAAGGAGATTTCATCAGATTTCCACCGACGAGGTATATGGTGATATGCCTGTTGATACCGCGGAGAGTTTTACCGAGATCTCTCCTCTTAATCCCTCGTCCCCCTATAGCGCGAGCAAGGCGGCGGCAGATCTTCTGGCGCTGTCATATATGCGCACCCACGGTCTGCCCGTATCAGTCAGTCGATCAAGCAATAATTACGGTATTCATCAGCATAGAGAAAAACTGATTCCTATGTGTATTTCGCAAATTCTCTCGGATATGCCCGTCACTCTGTACGGCGATGGCACTAATATGCGCGATTGGCTCTATACCAAAGATCATTGCCGTGCCATCGACCTTATAATCAGGGCAGGGGAGTGCGGTATATATAATATCGGCGCAGATAACGAGTGGAGTAATATTGATTTGGTAAGAAAAATTGCTTTGCTCCTTGGTAGGTCATATGCGAAAATCCAATTTGTCGAGGATAGAAAGGGACACGATAGAAGGTATCCTATTGATTCAAGCAAAATTAAATCTCTCGGCTGGCAGCCAAAGGCTGATTTTGAGAGGGAGCTGAAAGCCACTGTGGAGTGGTATAGGGGTAGAAGATAAGGAAAAGACCAACCAAAATGGTTGGTCTTTTTTTAGAATAATAGATGATTTTGCGTTACAAAAAAACGACAAATTGGAATTTGTAATTACGCTATCATTGTTTATTGTTTTTATCAATTATAATGCTTGATACAATAGCATATATGAGAGTAATTATAACAACCACTACCACTATGTAAAAAATCCAATTTACTTTAAGCAATACTGCAATAGTATTCAATAAAAAAATCAAGCCGAGCAACAAAAAAACAATAGCTGATTGACGATAATGTGGCTTTTTATTCATTTTCTCTCGTTCTTGCTTTGATGCATAAATATAGGCATTATTAAAAAGAAAACCCTTTTCCATAAAGGAACGGACACTCATAAAAAACAAAAAAATGGATACTGCAAAAAGAATGCTTGCAGGTACAATTTCTTTCATTATCTGTTACCTCATCAAATTCAAGTTTATCTGTAAATTTATTATATCACTATTTTTGATAAAAGTAAATAGGGGAACTATGATGCTTGTAAAAAAAATCGAGCCATAGGCTCGGGGAAGCTGGGTATTGCCGCTCGGGGTAATATTAAGCAATAATTACACTTTCTGTACTGCTTGCACGGAAGATCTCCTCGCCAGGCAAGATACCGCTGACGCGGTATGCGGCACAGCGACGGCTACGCCGCGCTGTTGCTCGCCCAGCTTCCCGCAGCATAAAAAAACACCGACATAAAGTCGGTGTCTTTTTATGGTGGGGGAAGCTGGATTCGGACCAGCGAAGTCAGTGACAACAGATTTACAGTCTGCCCCCTTTGGCCGCTCGGGAATTCCCCCATAGAGTATGGAGCTGGTGAACGGAGTCGAACCATCAACCTGCTGATTACAAATCAGCTGCTCTGCCATTGAGCCACACCAGCATCTGTCACGGTCTATATTATAACAGAACAAAACACGTTTGTCAAGTGCTTTTTTAAATTTTTTAAATATTTTTATTTTGCTAAATTATACCGCATATTATGGCATCGTAAAGACTGTATTTTCCTTTATTTGTCAAGGGAAAAGAGAAAGAACGGCATCTCTTCGGATACCGTTCTTTTGAGGTTTAGCAAATTATTTTGCCTCTGCCTCGCTCTTAGAGATGATCTCCTCACCCTTGTAATAACCGCAAGCCTTGCATACACGGTATGCGAGGATGGGCTCGCCGCACTGAGGGCACTTTACAATGTTGGTGGGGGTCTCAAGCTTCCATACGCTGGAGCGTCTCTTCATCTTTCTTGCATGAGATGTTTTTCTCTTCGGTACTGCCATTTTGTTTACCTCCTGTTATGAGCATGCTAACACGCATTCTCTGTATATTATTTTTTATTTTCTTCGCCTTTCATCTGCTCAAGAAGCTTACGCAGGGGCTCCATTCTTGGATCGATCTCGGTGTGATCGCAGTCACACTCACCCTCGTTAAGATTCTTTCCGCACTTGGGACAAAGTCCCTTGCAGTCCTCACGGCACAAGAAGCGCATGGGGAACTCCATTTCCAGCTGCTCGAGCAGCTGCTCGTCCATATCAAGGAATCCGTCCTCAATAATGGCAAATTCATCAAGCTTGCTTTCATCAAGATCGCCGAGCAGATCCCTCGGAGCAACGGTTTTCTCAAGGTCAAGGGTAAACTCGCCGGTGACGGGTGAAAGACAGCGGGCACACTGCGCCACGTAGTCTACTGACATGGTAAGGGTCATCCTCATATAACCGGCGGTGTTGGTAATTTCACCGCTAACCTTCATGGGAGAAGGAAAACCGACGCCGTAAAGATAACTTCCGGTGTCCTCGGAGGATACGTCAAGCACAAGCTCGTAGTCAAACTGAAGCAAACGCTCGCCCGCAAGCAGGGGTCTAAGGTCAAGTTTCACTTGGCAATTCCTCCTTTAAAACGTCATTTGGGCGCAGTTTAGGCTACGATCCCAAAATCGTACAATATATTATAAATCACCAAAACTTAAAAGTCAAGAGTTTTTTCAACTTTAACAAAAATATTTTTTACGTTTGTGTAAATTCCATAAAAACATATATAAAAGCTCTTGATTTTATCGTTTTTTTGTGATACAATAATTCGGTATGTATTGAGCAGAGGCTCACCCCCACAATAAAAGGAGGTTTATTAAGATGAAATACGACGTAATTATAGTTGGAGCAGGCCCGGGAGGAATTTTCTCGGCATACGAGCTGATGACCACCGCCCCTGAGCTTAGGGTTGCCGTTATTGAGGCAGGAAACGAGCTGAAGAAGCGACACTGTCCCATTGATGGCGACAAGGTAAAGAGCTGCATTAAGTGCAAGAGCTGTGCTATAATGTCAGGCTTTGGAGGCGCAGGCGCATTCTCCGACGGAAAATATAATATCACTAACGATTTTGGCGGCTCACTCTATGAGTACATAGGCAGAAAGAATGCTATAGAGCTTATGAAGTACGTTGACCAGATCAACCTTGCCTATGGCGGAGAGGGAACAAAGATGTACTCTACTGCAGGCAGCGCCTTCAAGACTCTCTGCGTGCAGAACAAGCTTCAGCTTCTTGATGCATCGGTTCGTCATCTCGGTACGGACATCAACTATATCGTGCTTGAAAATCTATATAAGAAGCTTTCTGAAAGCGTTGATTTCTTCTTTAATACTCCCGCGCAGAAGATTGAAAAGATCGACGGCGGCTATCGCGTTATCACCAAGAAGGGTGAGTTTGAGGGTGAGCATTGCATCGTTTCCGTAGGCAGAAGCGGCAGCAAGTGGATGGAGACCGTTTGCCGTGATCTTGAGATCGGTACTCAGTCCAACAGAGTTGACATCGGTGTTCGCGTGGAGATTCCTGCGGTTATTTTTCAGCATATCACAAGCGAGCTTTACGAGGGTAAGATAGTTTATCGCACCGAAAAGTTTGAGGACCGTGTTCGTACCTTCTGTATGAACCCCAACGGCATTGTCGTTACCGAAAACACCAACGGTATCGTCACCGTAAACGGTCACAGCTTTGAGGACCCCGCAAAAAAGACCGAGAACACCAACTTTGCTCTCCTTGTGGCAAAGCATTTCTCCGAGCCCTTTAAGGATTCCAACGGATACGGCGAGAACATTGCAAAGCTTTCCAATATGCTCGGCGGCGGTGTAATCGTGCAGAGATTCGGTGACCTTGAGAGAGGACGCAGATCCACACGCAGCAGAATCGAGGAGAATACCGTTATTCCCACCCTTTCCGCAACCCCCGGTGACCTTAGCCTTGTACTTCCCAAACGTATTCTTGACGGCATCATTGAGATGATCTATGCCCTTGATACTATTGCTCCCGGCATGGCAAACGATGATACGCTCCTTTACGGTGTAGAGGTTAAGTTCTACAATATGGAGGTAGAGCTTGACGAAAATCTTGAGACCAAGCATAAGGGACTTTACGTTATTGGCGACGGTAGCGGTGTCACCCATTCGCTCTCTCATGCGTCTGCAAGCGGCGTTTACGTAGCACGAAGGATTGCGTCAGAAAAATAAATACAATTTTCGAAAAGCCGTTTTAAAAAACGGCTTTTTGAGCCAAAACGGCGAGTATTTATTAAAAAGCGAACCACCTGTTTTTATGTACAAATAAAACTACTACATTATTATTTAATGTAAGGAAAATTTAAAATGAAGCTGATTATTGCATCGAATAACGCACATAAGGTGCGAGAAATAAAGCAGATCCTGGCGGGAAAATTCGACGAAATTTTTTCGCTCAATGAGGTTGGCGTTTTTCACGAAACAATTGAGGACGGCAGCTCCTTTGAAGAAAATGCGCTGAAAAAGGCAAGGGAAATAGCAAAAATCACAGGCTGTGCAGCTATAGCAGATGACAGCGGGCTTTGCGTAAATGCTCTTGGAGGTGCGCCCGGTATTTACAGCGCTCGTTATGCGGGCGACTGCTCTGAACATTCCACCGACGAGGCAAACAACCTTTTGCTTATAAAGAATCTTGAGGGAAAAGCCGATCGCAGTGCTTACTATAGCTGTGCCGTTGCCCTGGTTTATCCTGATGGCCGAGAGATCGTTGCCGAGGGATATATGCACGGCAGCATTATTGATTCTCCTCGAGGTACACGCGGCTTTGGATATGATCCGTTTTTCCTGCCTGAGGGCGAAAAACGCACCGCGGCAGAGCTTAGCGACGAAGAGAAAAACGCAATAAGCCACCGCGGCAGAGCGCTTATGGCACTGTTAAACAAAATCTAATTATCATCAGAGGCTGATATGGAACTTGTTCTTGACATAATTAACATCGTGGGAATTATTTCCTTTGCTGCGGCGGGCGCTATGATAGCAATTGATAAGGAAACCGACCTTTTTGGAGTGATTTTCCTGTCTCTTATCACCTGCTTTGGCGGAGGAATGCTGCGAGATATGTTGGCGGGCCAGGCTATTGGCAGAGTTATGCCAATATTCTTTACTGATCTCAAAATGGAAATAATTGTTTGCGTTTTGACGGCTTTTGCCGTGTTTTTGATAGCTTTTGTTCTCAAAGACAAATATGTGAAGGAGGAGGCGACTGTTGAAAAAATCAATAACGTGCTTGATGCGCTCGGTCTTGGAGTGTTCGCTTCTGTCGGTACGGGCGCTTACATAGCCCTTGGACCCTTCGTTGCAATCGTTATGGGGCTTATTTCCTCGGTCGGCGGCAGCATTATCCGTGATGTTATTCTCCGCGATATTCCTTTTGTACTTCGCAAACGAGTTTATGCCGTTGCCTGCATTGTCGGCTCGGGAGTATACTATATTATCGTAGCCGTTTTTATGAAGGGAATGGCGTCTGCAGACATTGTTGGAACTATATCATGTATGGCAGTCATTTTTGCTATAAGAATGTGCGCTACGGTATTCCGTTGGAATATGCCTAAGGCTATTGATTTTTCAAAAATCAAGGCGGCGGAGCAGAGCAATAAAATGCAGTAAACAAATAAAAGTGAAGCAATCCGACAGCCTCGGATTGCTTTTTCTATATTGACAAAATTTGTTTTATGTTATATAATATAATGAATAAAAATTCCTCGTGAGAATCTATCGCAGAAAGGAGAGCTGCTATGAGTGGAAAGCAGGCGTTTATAAGATCACAGCTCGGCTTGATAAAGCCCTTTGTGGAAAAATGCTCGCTTAGCGTTGTTAGAAAAACGCAGGATAGTATTGGCAAGCTTACGGCGGTTTCCTACAAGGATCAGGTTCGCACCGAAAATATCAAGGTCGGACATCTTAACTGCGCTATGCTCACCCCTGCGGACGAGTTGTCGGGCGGAGTGATTCTTTATCTTCACGGCGGAGGCTTCGTTGCGGGGAATCTTGATTACGCCAAGGGCTTTGGCAGTATGATTGCGGTCAAGTGCGGAATAAAGGTTTTTGTTGTTGAGTACAGACTCGCGCCCGAGCATCCCTATCCCGCTGCTCTTGATGATGCTATGGATGCGTATGGCTATCTTCTTTCGGGCGGATACGAGCCCTCGCGTATTGCTCTCTGCGGCGACAGTGCCGGCGGTGGGCTTTGCTATAGTCTTTGCCAGAAGCTGCGTGACAAGGGCAGAACTATGCCTGCGGGAATAGTAGCCATTTCCCCTTGGACGGACTTGACCTCGAGCAGTGAGTCTTATATAATTAACAAAAAAGCCGATCCCTCTATGATTGTAGAGAGGCTTAAATATTTCTCGGATTGCTATCTTTACGGTGCTACCGCGGATAGCAAGGGCAGACTTCACCCCAACGTCAATCACGATGCTGAGGAGGATATCAGGGTAAAGAGTGACAGCCGTGTCTCTCCTCTTTTCGATAGCTTAGAAAAAATGCCCGAATCGCTTATTTTTGTCGGTGACGACGAGATAATGTACGACGATTCCGCGCTTATGCACGAAAGGCTGCTTGACGCGGGATGTAAGAGCGAGCTTGTCGTCGCGCCCGAGCTTTGGCACGGCTATGTGATGTACGATCTGCCCGAGAGGGCGGGGGACTTTGATAAAATGTCAAGGTTCATTAAAAAGATCATCCCGGCTCGCAAGATGCTTAGTTGGATGGCGCTTGACAACGCTGCCAAAATATTTCCCGCGTCGAGAAGCAGAACCTGGAGCAATATGTTCCGCGTATCCGCAACTTTGAAAGAGGAGATAGACCGCGATATACTTCGCGTTGCTCTTGACGTCACCATTCGTCGCTTCCCGTCTATTGCAGTATCTATCAAGGAAGGTATTTTCTGGTATTATCTTGAGGAGATATCCTCTACCCCAGAGATCCTTGACGAGAAGCCCTATCCTCTCGCGAGAATGACTATGCGCGATCTGCGAAAGTGCGCCTTCCGCGTTCTCGTATACAAAAATCGATTGGCGGTGGAGTTTTTCCACTCGCTGACCGACGGCAACGGCGGACTGATTTTTGTAAAAACTCTGACCGCCGAATACCTTTATCAGAAATACGGCGTTAAGGTGCCTGCCGAGTGCGGCATATTCGACAGACTTGAGGAACCGTCCGCTGCCGAGCTTGAGGATTCATTCGTAAAATACGCGGGTGATTACGCAGCCTCACGCAAGGAGTCTGATTCCTTTGCAATACAGGGAAAGCGCGAGCCCGACGGCTTCCGCACCAATACCACTTTTATTATCGATCCCGACTTTGTCAGGGCGGAGGCGAAGAAGCGCGGAGTCACCGTGAATATCTATCTTACTGCCATTCTTATCGAGGCGTCGAAGCGCATTCAGGATAAGCGCGTGCCCAATCCCAAACATCAAAAGGATATCAAGGTCTACGTTCCGATAAATCTTCGCAAAATGTTTCCCTCGCAGACCATGCGCAACTTTATCCTCGGTGTAACCGTTGGAATTAATCCAAAGCAGGGAGATTATTCATTCGACGATCTTTGCACCATTCTGTCTGCGCAGATGAAGCAGCAGATGACGAAGAAAAATCTTGCAGCTATGATCAGGACCAACGTCCAGAGCGAATTAAGTCCGTTTATTCAAGTGGTTCCGCTGTTTCTGAAAAACATAATAATGAAAGCCATATTTAACGCCGTGGGTGAGAGAAAGAGCCTGTTCAGCTTCTCTAATCTCGGCATTGTTAACGCGCCGAAGGAATATACCGACAGGGTAGTCCGTATGGATTTTGTTCTCGGCTCACAGTCGAGCGCTCCCTACAATGTCAGCGCGCTTACCTATAACGGCAATTTATATCTTAATATTACCCGAAATTGTAAGGAGCCCACCCTTGAAGCAGAGCTGTACCAGGTTCTTCGTGAGATGGGAGTTCCTCACTCGGTAGAAAGCAATACGAGAGGAAAGGAGTAAGAGGATATATGTACTGTATCAAATGCGGAGCAAAGCTCTCCGATGGACAGACCGTCTGTCCGATTTGTGAGACTCGCGTATATCACCCCGATTTTATAATAGCGGAGGAAAACACTTATCCCAAAATTCCCTTTAAGTCCGAGGAGTTTAACCGAAAGGGACTTATGTTCGTCCTGACGATGATATTTCTGATCCCCTTTATTCTACCCATACTTCTCGAGCTTGGTTGGAGATCGGACGTCAGCTGGTCAGGGTATGCATCGGGCGGCACGCTTATTTTCTACACCGCCTTTATTATGCCTTATTGGTTCAAGAAGCCCAATCCCGTTATTTTTACCCCGGTTACTTTTGCTCTCGTAATAGGACTTTTGCTCTTTATTTGTGTTGAAACGGGCGGCAATTGGTTTATGTCCTTTGCCTTTCCTGTGACAGGGACGCTTGGCATTATCGTCACCGCAGCTGCCGCTCTGCTATATTATGTAAAGAAAGGTTGTCTTTATACCGTGGGCGGATTCCTTATCGCATTAGGCATGTGGACGGTTCTGCTTGAGCTTGACATAAGAACGACCTTTAATGTCAGCACTCCCTTCTTCTGGTCGCTTGCCCCACTTACCATACTGTCAATAATAGGCGTTATGCTGATAGTTGTAGCCGTCGTAAAGCCTCTTAAGGAATCTCTTAGACGTATATTTTTTATTAGAAATACAAAAATTTAGCAAAATACACAAAAATTTTTTTCAAAAACCTATTTACAAACGCATTTTTTTATGATATAATAACCAACGGCCTTTAACTGAGTACCGTGTATGGCCTCGCTCCGTTCGGAAGGAAATTCCTTGCGTAGCCTGCGCTTTTCACCCACACCTTACTCGGTTTTCGGAAATAAATTTTAAGAAAGGTGAAGACAAATGATTTCTAAGGAAAAGAAGTCTGCTCTTATAGAGCAGTACAAGATCAACGAGCAGGACACAGGTTCTCCCGAGGTTCAGGTTGCTATTCTTACAACCAGAATCAATGAGCTCACCGAGCACATGAAGAAGAACCCCAAGGACTTCCACTCTCAGAGAGGTCTCTCCAAGATGGTTGGTCACAGAAAGCAGCTTCTTGCATATCTTGCAAAGAAGGATATCGAAAGATACAGAGCTCTTATCAAGAGTCTCGGTCTCAGAAAGTAATATATTCGCTATATTCACTTCCCGGGATAATATAATAAGCGGGAACGGATTTTTTCGTTCCCGTTTGTTATGATAATTAAAATATTAAAAATATTTATTTCGGACGCGAAAGTAGCAGTTAAATATGTGCCAAGCTCGACTCGGCGGATATTTAAGTGCTATGTTCGCTCCCGAAAAATAAGAAAAAGGAGATTTAACATGGTAGAAAGAATCAAAACATTCGACAACTACAGAGAGTACCGCTACGAGCTTGCGGGCAGACCTCTTGTAGTAAAGACCGGCAAGGTTGCAGGTCTTGCAAACGGCGCGGCTATGGTTCAGTACGGTGAGACCACCGTTCTCGCAACAGCAACCGCATCCGCTGCTCCCAGAGACGGAATTGATTTCCTTCCTCTCTCGGTAGATTATGATGAGAAGATGTATGCAGTCGGTAAGATCCCCGGTGGCTTCCTTAAGCGTGAGGGCAAGCCCTCCGAGAAGGCAGTTCTCGCAGGCAGAGTTATCGACCGCCCTGTACGTCCCCTCTTCCCCAAGGATCTGAGAAACGATATTTCTCTCCTCCTCACCATTATGTCCGTTGATCCCGATTGCTCTCCCGAGATCACCGCTATGATCGGCGCGTCCATCGCCCTCTCTATCTCTGACATTCCCTGGAACGGTCCCATCGCGGGCGTATTTATGGGACTTGTTGACGGTGAGATCGTTGTAAACCCCACCGCTGCTCAGAGAAAGGTTTCCGACCTTGAGCTTACCGTTGCTGCTTCCGAGGGCAAGGTAGTTATGATTGAGGCAGGCGCTAAAGAGGTTTCGGACGAGGTTATGTTCGACGCCATTATGAAGGCACACGAGGAGTGCAAGGGTGTCGTTAAGTTCATCAACGAGATCGTAGCTGAGATCGGCAAGCCCAAGTTTACTTATGCATCCGGCGAGCTTGATCATGATATGTTTGACGAGATCTTCGCATATTGCGAGACCGCTGTTATGGAGGCTCTTGACACCGACGATAAGAACGTAAGAGATGCCAAGATGCAGCCCATTATGGACGATATCGTTGCAAACTTCGAAGAA
The DNA here is from genome assembly GCA_017522795.1 of Clostridia bacterium. Lineage (GTDB taxonomy): Bacteria > Bacillota > Clostridia > Oscillospirales > CAG-272 > UBA1740. The sequence goes on from JAFWXZ010000039.1 coordinate 18,015, forward strand.
AAGTATCCCGACATTAAGGTGGTTCTCCCCGAGCTTATCTATAAGATCCAGAAGAAGATCGTTCGTCGTTGGCTTCTTGTTGACAAGAAGAGAGTTGACGGCAGACGTATGGACGAGATTCGTCCTCTCGCGTCTGAGGTTGGCCTTATTCCCAGAGTACACGGCTCAGGTCTCTTCACCAGAGGTCAGACTCAGGTTATGACCATTGCTACCCTCGGTCCCATAGGCGACGCTCAGATGCTGGATGGCATCGACACCGAGGAGACCAAGAGATATATGCACCACTACAATATGCCTGGCTACTCCACTGGTGAAGCTAAGGCAGCGCGTAGCCCCGGACGCCGCGAAATCGGTCACGGTGCGCTCGCAGAGCGTTCGCTCGTTCCCGTTCTTCCTTCGGAAGAAGAATTCCCCTATGCAATCCGCCTTGTATCCGAGGTTGTCAGCTCCAACGGTTCGACCTCTCAGGGTTCTGTCTGTGGTTCTACCCTC
>JAFWXZ010000040.1 GCA_017522795.1 Clostridia bacterium
ACAGACCTAAAGACAATAGAAATTTGATGATTTTTGCGGAATTTGAGTGAAGCAAAGTGTGGACTTTGCAAGCGAGAATTTTGCGAAAAGCACCGATTTATATGGCTTTAGGCGTGTTCGATTTGGGTTGCTGTTGGCTAAAATTGGGCGATAGGTGCTTTTTGCAAATTTGAAAAGGTAAATTATATGGAAAAAATCAACAAGATCGCCTCCTTCACCGTGGATCACGACCTGCTCACCGAGGGCATCTACGTGTCCCGCATTGACGGCGATATCACCACCTACGATCTTCGCACCCGTATTCCCAACGCAGGCGACTATATGGACAACCTGACTATGCACTCGGTGGAGCATATGTTTGCCACCTACGTCAGAGCGAGCAAAATTGCCGACCGTGTTATTTACTTCGGTCCTATGGGTTGCCAGACGGGATTTTATCTTCTCGTCCGTAATGCCGACAACGGCGAGGTGCTTTCTGTGGTAAAGGACGTGCTTCGCAGGATCGTAAACCACTCGGGCGAGATGTTCGGCGCGGTGCGACGCGAGTGCGGAAATTATAAGAACCTTGACCTCTCCTGCGCAAAGCGCGAGTGCGAGAGATACCTCGCTATCCTCGAGGGCAAGGAGAACGACTTTATATATAAAGGAAGCAAAATATGAAAATAGATATTGGAATTATCGGTGCGATGCAGCCCGAGGTGGAGGCGATAATTGCCGCCCTCGCCGACCGCCAGAGTGAAATCGTCAGCGGCATCACCTTCCATACGGGTGTTATCGCAGGCAAGCTGGTTGCCGTTGCCAAGTGCGGTATCGGCAAGGTCTTTGCCGCCCTCTGCGCCCAGACTATGATCTTGAAATATTCTCCCGACCTGCTTGTGAACACGGGCGTGGGCGGTGCTATCGGCGGCGGACTTCGCTGCGGTGATGTGGTAATTGCCGACCGCCTTTGCCAGCACGATATGGACACCTCTGCTATCGGCGATCCCAAGGGACTTGTGTCGGGCATCAATATGATCTACTTTGAGGCGGACAGCCGCGCGCGCGAGCTTCTGCTCCGCGAGGGTATCTCCCTCGGACTTTCGGTAAAGAGCGGAACCGTCGCCACAGGCGACAGGTTTATTGCCGACGCTAACGATAAGCAGAGAATTGCCACCGACTTCTCGGCAACCGTCTGCGAGATGGAGGGCTGCGCTATCGCCCAGACCGCCTTTGTGAACGGAACGCCCTTTGCGGTCGTCCGCGCCATCTCCGACTCTGCCGACGGCGAGGCAACTATGGACTATCCCACCTTCCTCTCTCTCGCCGCCGCCAATTCTACAAAGCTGACCTTGGCGCTGATAAAAGCCCTTTAATAAGCCCACATAAAAGAAAAAATATAAGTGAAAAAAGCAGCCTTATCAGGTTGCTTTTTTTGATGTAAAACGGAAACCGCGCCAAGTATGCGTGGTTCAAAAGAGGCTCTGCCGATGAACAGAAAGTAAATAAAAAGCAAGGTCAGAATATTTTTGTGTCAAAGGCTCCCTTGTGTAAAGGTAGCGAAGCGGCGTTTTGGTAGTGAATTGCGTTAATAACGCAAGAGCCAAAACGTGACCGAGCCGCAGCGAGAGCTGTCGAGCGAATGCGAGACTGAGGGATTGTAAAATGCTACGGAAATAACAAAAAAGGGAAAGGGGGAGTGAGCAAGCAATCCCACCGTCATTTTCTTGCGAAAAAGCCACCTCCCTTTACACAAGGGAGGCTTATGGTGAAACACGTTTTCGGTTAGCAAGTGGCAATTGTATGTCTGGCAGGCTTAGTCAAAACGCACCCCGATGTCACCGATAGCTGTTAGGGCTATGCCCGAAAATGAAATATCTCCTTTTTTACGAGGAGATCTTTATTGATAAATATAGGCAAAAACTATAACAAAACAAACATTCATCATCAAAAATGCATATAAAAAGCGGACTTTTCAGTCCGCTTTTTTTGTATTTAAACAGAGTCATCACATCCGCACAGCACCGCTGGATGAGATAAAATTCCAAGGTGAATCAGGTACAGTCGCTTTTATTTAAAGACCGCCTTTAATACGTTCTCTAACATCTCCTTATCAAACCAGGTCATATATTCGGGGAAGAATGCTGCAACGACCTGTTGACCTATAAGGGAAGCAACACCAAGAATTCCCCATCTGACCATCTCCTCTGTTGTGGATGAAACCAAAAATCCCCAGCCAACAGCTACTATGCAAAGTCCGTTGAAAATCGCAAAGGGAAGGGCTTCAGGCGACAGAATATTTTGTGTAAATGCAAGAACAAAGTAGACAAATGCGATGATAAGTAGGGGTATTCCTATAGCAAATCTGAAAAAGTTTTTCATTTCAATCTCCTAATAATCTGTAAAAGTCGGTTTTTGGTCGTAAAATGCTATTTATTTGCCTTAAATTTCTTTGAGAGCGCATGGCAAAATACTATTATCAGCAGTAAAGCTAAAAGACAAAATATAATATTTGCAGTAGATTCCATACTGAGGCCTAATATATCGTAAAGTAATACGGCAATACCAAGGAAAATCAGATAGAAAATATCTTCGGGGAATGCCGCGATGTAAAGTCCGCCAAGCGTCAGTATAAGTCCGATCGTCGTTTCCTCCATAAAAAGAAAATATCCGCCGACAAGAGCGGCAATAATACCCAACACAGACGATATTCTAAGAAAAACCTTCATAAAAACATCCTCTTTTTTTATAAGTTTGATTGCTTTTTATTGATTTTGTCCTATCATAAGACAAAAACTTGGTGAAATTAGTATATCATATAATTTGTCCTATGTCAAGACATTTTTAGACAAATAATGTAGTAAACACCGAAAGGGTGTTTTTTATAAAGTCGGTCGGTTGCTTTTTGCGACTCGATTTGATATGCCTTATCAATAGTAGGGGTGATATCGTACAATTTTGTGTGGATCCGTGGCAAAAGGGTACATATTTGTGGCGATAGAATACACTTTAGTGGGAAAAAATCGCGTTTTTATGGCGATAGATTACACCTCCGTGGGCGATTGGTGTGTTTACGTGGAAAAAGGGGATACTTTCGCGGCAAAAAACATAATTTTGTGGGAAATATATTGCTTTATATGGGATTGGCGGTAATTTGCTTCAAAACCAAGGAAAATGACCGATCTGATGAAATGATTGGAGAACAATATGGCACGCATAATTGACAGTGAAAACACGAATATAGTGGGAAAAAATATCAGAGCGCTTCGCAGAAAGAGAAAAATGACACAGCAGGCGCTGTCGAACAAGCTGGAGCTGCTCGGTGTCTATGTGTGTCGCGGCTCGGTTTCGCGAATTGAGTACGGAGTGCGCACGGTCACCGATATTGAGCTGCTTGCGATCGCCCACGTACTCGAGGTTTCTGTGAATGATCTTTTCGCAGGAAATGAAAATTATTTTGATTAATGAAGCGAACAGTATATAACGATTTTAAAAAGGATGCCTAAGCATCCTTTTTTAATTTTCTGAAGTAGGGTTATAAACCTGTAAAAAGAGAGAAATTTGATAGATGTATTAAAGTAGAAAATATCAAAAAATTGATCGAGAAATAATGATGATATGACAGAACACAACATAAAAAACTAACCTATAAAAATGGATAAATTAACGAAAAAACAGTGGGGTGTGAAACTTAAAAAAGCAGCTATAAAATCACTCAAAATGACGGACGAAATAAGCAAAAAAAACACACGGCTATTCCACTAATTTACCGTCAAAACGGAAAGCCTGTTGTGCCGAAAAACAGGTCGTTTTGGGGTGCTTATTTTAATAAAAAAACGGGTAGTAAGACAGTAAAAAGAGTTGTAATTTCAGAGGATATTTTTTCTCTGATCGAGAAACAAATTCGGTAGACCGATTGAACTGAAAAAGCCATTAAAATCATCTTAAAATCGCCCGAAAACAGGGCAAAAAAGGCTGAAAAATGGCATAAAAAAGGCTGAAAATCGCCCCCAAATAGCCGATTTTGCCCTAAAAAACGGGGATTTTTGCTAATTTTGCGTAAACTATTGTTTACGTAATCCTAAAAATGAGATTTTTTCAAAAAATCAAGAAAAAAACGAAAATTTTGAGTGAAATTAAGCAAAAATCGGCTGAAATTTCAAAAAAATCGAGAAAATTTCAGAAAAATTCAAATTTGAAAAGGATTTTGAGCCAATTTTTTGATTTCAAAACAACTTTTTTACAAAAAAATAAGCCTTTTTCAAACTTTTAAAAGGGAGATTTTAGCCGCAAATTTGCTCCATTTTTAAAAATTACTACTTTTTTTCTTAGTGTTCTGACGTTGACAAGTGGCGCTTTGCCGCAGGGAAGGGCGCTTCCGAGGTTGGTTCCGTTTGCTATTTTGGGCTGCTTTTTCTGTTGGAGCAGATGCCCTTTTTTAGTCTTTTTCGACCTGAATAAAACCTGCTTTTTTTACCGCCATAATCAGTTCAAATCCCGTTTTGTTTTAGCGTGTTTTTCAACTTGTTTTTTTATGTTTTTCACCCTTGTTTTTTGCCTGAATTTTGGACTTGCTTTGCCACGGCTTCTCCCCGTTATTTTCTTTTGCGTCTCTCGCGGGTTTTACTGTTTTTTTCTCTTTCTTGGATCTCTGGTTTTCTGACCGCTTGCCATCTGATTATACATCAAATTTTTGCTATTTTCCTGTTCCTTACTTTGACGAATGCTTTTGTATTCCGGCTCAAAATCTCACAAAAAAAGAGGCGGTTTTCTCCGCCTCTTTGAAAGCTTTTTTTAGTCTTTTCTATTTGTTTTTCAAGTAGATTTCAGCTCGGTATTATTCTAATGTATTCTAATGCGATAGCACGAATTCCTTTACTCTCTTATGCAGGCACATCCAGATCATAGGCGCAAAGCAGATCACCGCGCCCACCGAGAAGATGATATAAAGAGGGAACATGTCGCCGAGCAGTCCATATATCACTGCCGACAGCGCCGAGCCGCCTACCGATGCCGCCTGGAAAAAGCCGAGAATTCCGCTTCGGTTTTCCTCGGGCAGAGCAAGCATCAGCGATGCGTTGAACACAGTATTGCCCGCGGTGTTCAGTAAGGATGAAAGGAACGCTAGCACGCAGGTGAGAATGAAATTTTCGGAAATATACGCCGCTACAAGCGTTATCTCGGATAGAATAAAGCCGCCTGCCATAATGAAATATCTTGCCCTCGGGCTGAATTTTATCGCTCCCAGTAGCAAAACGCAGATAAGCGACCCTGCGGTCTGTATCGACATCAGATAGCCGTACATATCAACGGTAAATTCCTTCTCCATACAGAATGGAAGCATCAGCGTAAAGGGACCCGCCGCAAGAAGATTAATTATCAGCGCGCAGGGTACGAAGATTTTAAGACAGGGATCGGAGAATATGCTTAAAATCGCATTTTTCATATCATGGAGAGTGCCCTTGACGGTGATCTTTGTACCCTGGCGGACGGTTTTCGGCACGCTTATCAGCATTTCGCTGAATGCCGAGTACAGATTGCTGATGCCGTTTATTATCACGATAAGCGGCACGCCGAGGAGGGCTACCATCACTCCGCTAAGCGAATTGCCCACAAGGTTTATCATCGAGCTGCCGCCCGAGACCAGAGATTGACCGCGAACCATATCGTCGCGGGGAATAATATCCAGCATTACTGTATTGAGCGCAGGAGAGTAGAACACACCGCAAAACGCCGCAAGGAATGCCGCTACCAGCACTATAGGCACGCTGAGCCTTTCCACATAGGCGAGAACACCCACCGTCAGCATAATAACACCCTGAAAAAGATCTATCAGCACCAGCACCCACTTGCGATTCAGCTTATCCACGATGCTGCCGCTGAAGGGGGAGAGAAACATCGTGACGAACAGGGATATAGACGTCATCACACCCATAAGGCTGTTGGAGCCTGTGGTCTGATATACCCAGAAGCCGATGGCAACGCTATACATAAGGTCGCCGATAAGGCTTACGCCGCCACCCTGCAGAAGTATAACGAAGTCCTTGTTCAGTAGTTTCTTTTTTTTATTGACCGTTGTTTGCTCAGTCATAAGCATAAAAGCTCCTCTTTATGATTTATGATCTAATTATATCATATCCTTCTGCCCTATGTCAACATATTTTAGCTTTCAAATAGGAAAAATGTGCAACTGTCGGTTGCAAATTTTTGTTTTTTGTGTATTTATTTGTTTATTTTCCCTCTTCCGACCAGAACCGATCCAGCTCCTCGCGCAGAGCTCTTGCCGTGCCGATGAACTTGACTCCTTCCCATCAGCCTTCCCCAGCGAAGCGTGTTGGGGAAGGGGGACCGCCTTGGGCGGTGGATGAGGTTGCTCTGGGAACTATTTATTATCTCCATCCGACCAGAACCGATCCAGCTCCTCGCGCAGAGCTCTTGCCGTGCCGATGAACTTGACTCCTTTCCAGAGCTTCGGCAGGCTCTTTCGGTAGAGGGGATCGTCAAAGCGGTCGTCTATCAGCACGATAACGCCGCGGTCGTCCTCTCGCCTGATCACTCTGCCCGCCGCCTGAAAGACTCTGTTCATTCCCGGGTAAATGTAGGCGTACTGCTTGCCCTCCTCGTACTTGTCCTGGTAGTAGGCGGCGATCGCCTCTCGCTCGTAGGAGAGGGCAGGCATACCGATGCCCACGATAACCGCGCCGATCAGCTCCTCACCCGCCAGGTCAATGCCCTCGGAGTAGATTCCGCCCATCACGCAGAATGCTATCAGATAATTGCCGTCCTCTTTTTTGAACTCCTCGAGGAACTGCGCCTTTTCCTCTCTCGTCATATCGGGACGCTGGGAGATCACGCGGATCTTGGGATACTTCGCGCGAAAGACCTTACACAGCGCCTCGGAGTAGGCGAAGGAGGGGGAGAATACCATATAGTTGCCTCGCCTTGCCGAAACGGTGGCAGCCACAGCCTGACAGACCGCCATAAGCGTGTCCTCGCGCTCGGAGTATCGGGTGCTAATCCTGTCCATAATGCAGACCGAAAGCTGTGAGGGATCAAAGGGCGAGTTTACCTCAAGGATGTCATCCGACCTGTCACCGCCGAGAATAGAGCGGTAGTAAGGCAGGGGAGACAGGGTTGCCGAGAAGAGCAGCGCGCCGTGTCCCTTGTTAAGTCCAGCTCGGATCGCGGGAGAGGTGTCAAGGCAGAAGATCTTTGCCCGAATTTCGCCACCGTCGTAGAACAGAAACAGCTTGTATGCCGAGTCAAAGCGGGAGAGCCCGTCGGCAAATTTCTTCATTTTATAATAGAACGCGCGCAGGTAGGAAAGCCTCTGCTCGCTCTCGTCGTCGCTTGCCCGCTGATTTATGAAGATCTCATCCTCTAAAACCCGCATCAGCTCGTCAAAGAGGGTGAAAAGCCTGGTCGGTATCTCAGAGAGGGTTGCCGCGCCGATCATTTTGCCACTCTTGTCTGCCCGAAGCTCGTCCTTGAGATAGGGCATAAGTGTGTCGGACATCACCGCGGCGGCGGTAGAGCAAAGCTTTTTCGTCGCGGAGAGCGCACCGAGTAGCTCCTCCTCGGCAGGCGCGTAAAGCTCTGAGAGAGAGATCTCTGCCGAGTACATCTCACGGGCGCGCTCGCTAAGATTGTGTGCCTCGTCGATAAGAAAGGCGTATTTGCCCCCCTTGGTAAAGAAGCGCTTGATATAGACCACGGGGTCAAACAGGTAATTGAAGTCGCAGATCACCACGTCGCAAAGCTCGGCGTAGGTGAGCGACAGCTCGTAGGGGCAGACGGTGTACTCGTTGGCAACAGCCCGCAGCTCCGCCATACCAACCACGGTTTTGTTAAGATTTGAGAGTGCCAGCGCCGCCTCGGCAATTCTGTTGCAGGCAGAGCGAGGGCACATTTTCTTTGATTTTTTACAGATGCTGCGCTCGAGGCAGATCTTCTCCTTTGCGGTAAGGATCACCGCGCGGATGATCGCGCCACCCTTTGCCATAAGCTCAAGGCAGTCGCGCGCCGCCTCTGCCGTGGTGGTCTTTGGGGTAAGGTAGAACACCTTTTCCACCCGTCCGTCACCGAGAGCGCGGAGAGCGGGGTAGAGGGCAGAAACCGTCTTTCCCGTGCCTGTGGGCGCCGTGGCGTAAAGACAGCCGCCGCGGGAGAGGGTGCGGTAGGCGGATCTTACAAACTCGCTCTGCCCCTCGCGCACCTTGCCGTAGGGGAACTTCATAATCTTCATTGAGGGCAGTCGCTCGGTCACCCTCTGTATCTCGGGAGAGGCGAATATCCTAACCGCCACAAGACACTTGTTAAAGAAGCTCTCAAGCTTTCTTTTGCTGACCACCTCGGTCTTTTCGGCAAGCTCGCCGCTTGCCTCGCAGAGATATATAAAGCGGATGCTTACGGGATCAAAGCCCCTCTCTCGCGCCAGCATATAGGCGGCAATATAGCCCTCACCGCGAATCTCGGCGATCTCGCTTTTCTTCGGACGTCGGGGATTTGACTCAACGCCCCTTGCAATAGTGATCTCGCCGCCCGAGATGCCGTCGATAGTAGCCGAAAGCTCAAAGCTGTACTGTCCGTCAATAAATCGGTAGCAAAGCCGCTCCTCCGTCATCTCGCCAATAAGACCGAGCAGGCGGCGACGGCTTACCGCGCTGATATTCGGCTCGTCCTCGTCGTAGGAGACGGAGGGAGAGATGCCCCGCCTTGCAATGCTGACAAACTCGCCGAGAGTTATTCTGATCAGTTGATTATCCGCGTCGTATCTCATATGCCGCCTCCTTTCGTTTGATATAAATATTTTATCATATAATGGACGTAAAGTCAAGCAAAAAGAGGTGAGCAGAAGCCCACCTCTCGTATAGCTTTAAGCCGATTGGCTTATTTTATTTCGGGCAACCCTGCCACGCTGGTCAGTAGTGACAGTATGACAGCCATCAGAGCCGCAGATACTACCGCCAGCCAATTTACCTCGCCCAGCATTACTGCCGTTCCAATGCCCGCTATGGCGGTCTGCGCTAAGGTTTTCACCGCCCGAACGCCTGCTGCCCGAAGCCATTTTTTGAAGCTTTCCATATTCACCTCCGTTTTTTTGAGAGGGACGGCTCCCTTTATCGGAACGCCGCCCCAAATTTAAAGTCCGATCCTGGCGAGAATAAAGCCTATGGCAGCCGCCACAAGCAGAGTGATTATCTGGGTTATCAGCATCTCCCAACGCTGCGCGGGCTTGCCTGTCAGCGACTTTACGTCGCCCTTGATCTCCTTTACGTCCGCTTCAACCTGTCTTTCGCGGACTGCAAGCACCTTTACCGTGCCTACAAGCTCGTCAAGGTTGTCCTGCCGCCTTTCCACCTCGTCTATGCGGTGTGAGTTGCTCTTGGCTCGCTCCTCCACCTCGGTAAGCCTTCTCTCGTGATCAAGATCCATAAGCTGCCTCCTTACGCCCAACCGTTCAGGTTCTCGTAGGCGGTGTCAATGACGGGGTAGCTGCCTCGCTCCAGCTTTTCGATAAGGCTGTCGTAGTGTGATTTGTAGTATTTTGCCAATGCCTCGTCGCCGTCAAGCAGCAGGTAGGACGCCACAAGCAGAGGAAAGAGATGCGTATACTCGTCGGGCACGTCAAGCTTCTCGCCCAAGGCTCCGGTGGCAAGAGTAGGCAGACGGCGGTAGGTTATCACTATCTCGCCGTTGTACTCGGAGGTAAGCTCCGCAAGTCCGTCCCGCAGAGTACAGCCCTCGATCCTCTTACCCGAGCCGTCCTTGGCAGGGGAGAGGAAGGACATAAAGTCACCGTATAGCTCACGCACGCTGTAGGTAGTAGCTCCGCCCGGCTCGGGAATATCCTCGGGATTGTCCGAGAACATCTCCTCGTACACCGAAAAATCGTATATGCTAAAGGTGTACGTGCCGAAGAAGCGAAGGCTTGTGCCCACGGCGGCTATCGCCTTGAAGGTCTTTGTCTCGTTGCCCGTAGATATGTTGGTAAGCGTAGAATGACCGCCGGATATAGTCAGCAGCTGACAGCTGCCGTGGATCCTGAAGCTGTAGCAGTTTCCGCTTATCTCGATCTGAAAGGGACTGCCGTTTACACAGTTTATCTGTCTGTGATAGACGATAGGCTTAACGCCCCTTGCAATCATTCTAACCGTCTTTGGGATAACTCTGTCGCTGTACAGCTCCATAAGGGCAAGGTTGGTGGAGCTTAACAGCGGGAGGCTTGCCGTATCAAGCTCGATAGAGCCAAGCAGGCTTACCTGCTTTATTAATTCTTCATAGGTCATTTTGATCTCCCCGCCCCTTCTTCGCTATTAGATCTGAATGTTCGCCGCCTTGGTGATCTCGGTGGCAGAGTCAACCGCAAGACAGATGTGCTTGTAGGTGCCAAAGCCTACGCCGAAGCGGCATCTGCCGTTCCAGATGTAGTTGCCGGTGTGGTTGTCCACCCAGTTGGTGACGGTGAGGGGAACGCGGTTGAAGAACATATTACCGCAGAGGTTCTTGTTCGCCTCGCTGGACATTACCATAAGGCGCATATCATCGGGCTGCCAGGAGGGAAGCACGATCACGTTCCAGTTGCCGTAGTGAAGGTTGATATCGTTGTAGCCGTTGCCGAGCGCGCCGTCAGAGCCGCACACCTTCTTTACTATTGCCTCGAGCTTGGGGTTGTTGCCGGGAATAATAACGGTGTCTGCGGTGTAGCCCAGCGGCTCGCCTCTCTCGTCTACCATGTTGCGTATCTTGCCTGCAAGGGCGTAGAGCGCCGCCTCAAAGGTCTCGGTGGTATACTCTCTTTCGCTGCCCGAGCCCTTGCCGAAGATATCGCCCCAGAAGTAGTTGTCCTGAGTACCCTCCGCGGCTCCGTAGATGCCCCATACGTGACCCTTGGAGAAGAGGGGAAGACCCTCGGAGGTGGTGAGGTCGAGATTTGCGCCTGCATAGGTGGCGTTGGCTGTGGTCGCGCTGATAAGCGCCTTTTCACAGATCTTGTTGATGGTCTTGTAGTAGGCGCGGACAAAGTTCTCGGCTCTGTGCTTCGCATCTGCCGCCACACCGTAAAGGGCATCCTCCATCATCTCTGCGGTGATGGTAAATTCCTTGGTGAACTGAATATGCTCAATGAACTTCTGGTAGGTGTTGACGATAGAGTCGGTTGCCGCGGTGTCACCCTCCTCGGTAGCTTGGAAAACGTCAAACTCGTTTCCGCCTACGATGGTCTCACCGAAACGATTGCTCTTTTCAACGTTGAAGAGCGCGTCGCAGATGCCACCCTTTTTGGTAAGCAGGTCGCTCTCGTGCTCTATTATCATTTTGATAGGGTTTTCAAGTCTGCCTATCGCGGCGTCGTTGTAGCCGCTGTTTTTAGAATAAACTATCATTTTTTATCTCCTTGTTATTTAAAAAATTATTTTGTCACTCTTTTGTAGAGTCTTTGGATCTCGGCGTCGCTGAGTCCGCCGAAAAGCTCACGCAGCTCGGTCATCTCGCTCTTGCTGAGCGCGCCGCGGGGTACTCTTGCTGCCCTCGGTACGCTGGATGTCAGATGTGAAAGACTCGCGTTTTTGTCTGTGTCAACCTCTGTCAGCGCAGTAGAATCGTCGCTCTGCTCCTCCGTCACCTCGCCTGTCGGGCATTCGTTCTGTACTGCTTCATAATTCTGAACTCTGCACTCTTCACTCTGCACTTTACTTTCCTCCCTTGGCTCTGAGGTCTCCGCCAACGGTCTTTTTGCCGCAAGGCTCTTTAGTGCTTTTATTGGGTGCAGTAATCTTTTTAGTACTGAGGTCTGCATATACGCTTTTTTTCTTTTTCTTCATTTTTTGTTCCTTTCTTTTTTCTTTATGACTCCGCGCCGCCTGTGACGGTGGGGGTAATATCTGCCGCAGGAGGTTCTTCTACGTTGACTAATCCTGCTGCGCCGCGGTTGATTATGTCCTGGAAATACTCCACGTTTTCTCTCGCGTAGGGGAAGCGCGCCTTGTCCTGCAGCTGCCAGTAGCGCATAAGGGTATAGGGGCTCTCCCTGTCGCCGAGAGTTCCGCGCTCAAGGTTGGTAAGGTTTATCTCCCACAGCGTCTCGCTCTGATACTGATCGTCGGCGTTTACGTCAACGGTGAAGAGGTAGGAGTCGTCGTAGTAGTAATTTCCCCGTCTGTCGCACTCGATAAAATCGTAGCGGTTGAACTCGGTGAAGTGCATTCTGCCGAAGGTGTCGCGGTAGGCAAATCTTCTCGGCTCGTCGGCGAAGGCAAGATAGTGCTTGAATATCAGCTCGTATATCTTGCAGTAGGCAAGGTGCTTCATACGCTTCTTGGTCTCAAGGCGGCTGGAGGCGCGTGAGATCTTCAGCTGTCTTGCATAGCCCGACTCGCTTGTGGCGGCGTCAAGTCCCTGCAGCGCGTCGGAAATACCCAGCACGCGCTTTGCCTGATCGTAGAGGCGGTCTGCCTCCTCCACGTCCTGTTTTATGTCGGGGGTGGTGTCGATAGTGCCGTAGCTTGCCATAGACTCGCCCGGGCGTGTCTTTATCACCTGTCCGAATACGGTGTTGTTAAGCGATACCGCCGTGCCCTCGGGCATTACGGGGGTCACTCCTGCGCGGAGCAGCTTCTGAAGTATTCTTGACTCCACCTTGTTTATCGCCTGCTGCTGTGGGCGTATCCTCTCGCAGTCCGATCCGCCGAGAAGAAGTCCGTCACCGATGGTGTTCTTCCTTACGACTATGGGGAAGTCACGGGGAACGTAGTAGGGTATAGTAGCCTCGCTACCGTCAGGCAATCTGACCTTCTCGCTATTCCCGTCAATATAGTAGGGATCGGGCAGGGCGCAATCACAGCTCTGAAGCTGACGTCCGCACTCGCGGCAGACGGCGGTCTTTCGCTTGTAGTAGCCCTCGATATCCGAGAGGACAAGCTCGCCCGAAAAGACGAATTTACCCACCTGACCCTGCCCGTCTCTGTAAAACGCCAGGATGACAGCCACCGCGTCGCCCATAGGATCGTCAAGGTCGGCAAGGTATTCGCACTCGGCAAGGGCAAGCTCCTCCTCTGCCACCCCGTATTTGCTCATAAGCTCGGCGCGGGTGGTGGTGAAGTGAAGGAAGCAGTATTCCATATCCTCCACCGACTCTATGGAAGGCTGGGGAATGAAGTCCATAGGAGAGAGCAGATGCACTCTCACGCCGCCCTCGCCTGCGTTGTCGGTCTGGTTGCTGTCCCACTCAACGTAGAACACGCTGCCGCCGTAAATATAGGTGTATCGCTCGTCGCGGTCGTTCAGCTCCTCGAAGGGAAGCCTGGATCTGACAGCCGAGGAGAGCCTCTCGATAGCCCTTGCGTTCTGTTCTCTCTCGGCGCTGTAGCAGCTGGTGTCCACCTTAGGCACGGGAATATCGGCGTTTATCTCGCTCTCGATAAGCTCGTAGGTGATGTTTCTCACCACGCCTGCCCGCTCGGGTGAGCCGTCGATCGAATCGCTGCCGAGATACTGCTCCATATGCTGAGATAACCTCTCTCGGTTTCCCTCGGCGGCGAGGACGGCGGAGGAGTAAAGCTCCTTTAACCTCTCAAATCTGGCCTTGGTTTCTTTAGTTAATTCTTTCAATTTGGTTCTCCATATTTATTTTTCAGGTATTTTTTTCCCGAGTCGTCTGCCGCAAGGTAGTCCTCCCACATATCCTTTGTCCACCTGCACCTGACTGCTCCCTTTTCCTCGGCGGGACGGCTGTAATAGATGGCAAAGCCACGCAGCGCGTCGGGCGCGTGGGTTATATCGTGGGGCTCGGTGGAGCAGTCGGTTGGGCGGATCTTATCAACCGTCAGGGCGGGCAGGCACTTGATAAGCTCGGTGCAGGATGAGAATATCCGCAGCCTCTGCCGCCCCTCGCCGCCTATGAGCAGCTCCTTTATGGCAAGCCAGCCGCACTCGCGGTCGTTTGAGGTCTTGGTGAAGCTTACGCCATACTCCGAGAACAGCACCGCCTTGCTCTTTCCCGTCTCCTGACTTCTGTTCCACAGATCGGGAGGGGCGAGGGTGGCGTAGATGTCCTCCGTGGGCGGTGTTCTCTCGCAAATCCCTACGGCAGCCTGGCTGATTGTAAGGTTTGATTTACAAAATTCACGGTAAACGTAGCAAACACCGTCGGGGGACACCGCTATCCACAGACAAGCGAGACGGTCAAGACCGTAGTCCACGGTTCTGTATTTTCGCCAGCTCCGCGGTATTTCAAAGGGAGATACTACGTGCTTTTTTTGGTCAAATTCGTCAAAGTATTGCCCCTCAAAGATGTTCCAATCGCCGTAAAGCAGAGCCTTTTTTTCTCTCTCGGGCAGGGCGAGCAGCCTGTCGCGGTAGTGGGGATCACCCTCGGCTAAAAATCTGTTGTCGTCAAGCAGGGCGGGGATAAATATCCTTGTCATCCCGTCCCCGCCGTCAAAGCTTTCGCCCTGGGGAGAGGGATCTACGAACCTCGCCTTTACCCAGCTGTGTCCCACACCGCCCGGGTTGGTGGAGGACTTTATCTGCTTTGGTATATTGCCCGTGCCTCTGACTCGGGATATAAGGTAGAGGTATTGGCTCTCGGTAAAGTGGGTAAGCTCGTCGAAGCGGATAACGTCGTATTCTGCGCTCTGATATTGATATACGTCGGCCTCGGCGGCGCAGTAGCCGAAGTCGATTATCGATCCGTTCTTGAACCTACCCGTATGGCTTGAGGAATTGAAGGTATAGATCTCCCTCGGATATAGCGCCAGGGTGGTGCGGATAAGCGATTTGTCAAGCTCGGAGAAGGTGCGCCTCAGTATCAGCTGCTTTGAGGCGGGGTACCTCAGGGCAAAAAGCAGTGCGTCCACCGCCTGTCCGTAGGATTTTCCACCACCCGCCGCGCCGCCGAACAGCACCTCGCTTTCGGTCGCGTCAATAAACGCCTTTTGCTTTTTCGTCACGGTAAGGTCTATATTCATTCCTTGACCTCCAGTCTGAAGGTAAGGTCGTTTATATCCTCCCTTGCATCCTGCTCATCAGAGAGTGTGAGCAGGAATTTGGTGAAGCTGCCGTCAAATCGCTTGGTAAGCGCGCCGTCTATGAGAATATCTCTCCTTATCGCTTCGCATTCGCGGTAGGCTCGGTCGAACTCTCTGCGCCCCCTGAATCTCTCCAGGTCGGCAAGAGTAAGCCCCGCGCCCCTTGCAAATTTCACGAAGCTTGGCACACCCGCCTCGGCATACTCGGTAAAGTAGCGGTATAGCCGTCTTGGTAGATCCGAGGTGTATTTCACTCGACTTTTCTTTTCCTTCATTCGTCAGTCCTTTGCTTGTGTTTTCGTCGGATTTCGGTCCGGCTTCCGGACGCCCACCTCCATCTGACAAGTCGATTATACAACATTTTTTCGATCTTGTAAGTATACCACCCTCCCAAAGTTTGGGGGGTATACACCCCTCGAAATTTGTGTAGTTTGCACAAAAAAACACCCCTTTCAACCGATCTCGGCGAAAAAGATGTCACTAATTGACATTTGTCAATAAACTTTTTTTAGTAGCTTTCTTGACAGCAATGTCTGCATATGATATTATTAAAGCAAAAAGGAGAAAACACTATGAAACGCGGAACACCTTCACTTGTGGTTTATATCCTCTACACCCTGCTTGGCGCGGGAACGGTCATCTACAACCTTATAGCCGCAGAGAAGCATAATGCCAACGGCGGCGGCTGGGAAGGAATAGGAATTGCACTGCTTATGGTGCTTGGAATAATTCTCGGCGCGGCAGGCCTCGTTGGCGTGATCTTAAAGCTCATTCATATGGGCACGGGCTGGGGCTTCTTCGGATTCCTTTGTATCCTTCTTGATATCGGCTTTATTTTCGCCTTTATCAGCATAGCTCTCCCTGGCGGAAACAATATTTCTATCGCAACCCTTGAGGATTTTCTTCCGTCCATACCCTTTATTGCCGCCTCGGTCCTCTCCCTTATCTCAAACGCGGTATCTCTTAAAAAATAAAGAGGAAAAAGTATGAGAAAATTCGGTATAATCTCGTTATTGAACTATCTTTTGTATCTGGTCGGCGGAATTGTGATTACCCAGGCGCTGTCGGGCTTTACGGATGAGCAGGTCTATGATAACATCGCCGCAGGTATTTTTTCGATGTTAGCTATCTTTTTGATCCTATTCGGCATTGTCGCCACGGCTTTAAAGCTCGTTCATCTGTGCAGCGGATGGACTATCGTCGGATTGCTTTGCGTTCTGATCGATATTTTCGCGCTTGTAATATGGATCAATATCGAGTTTTTCTTCGCCGATTCCGCCCTCTCCGCAGGAGTGGAGATCGGAAAGATCATCACCCTCTTTATTCCCGCGGTGGCATCCTTTATATCGCTTGCTTGCAACGCCATCTCTATAAGAAGATAACTTTTTATAATAGCCAAAGGGCGCAAAAAAATCGGCAACGAAAGTTGCCGATTTTTATTTTATTTCAAATGTTTTTCAATCTGATCCACGATCATCTGGCAGGCAACCGCGTTCTCGCCGCCGACGGGGACGATAATGTCGGCGTATCTTTTACTCGGCTCTACGAATGCCTCGTGCATAGGCTTTACCGTGCTGAGATACTGCCCGATAACAGAATCAAGGCTTCTGCCTCTCTCCTTAACGTCACGGAGAATACGGCGTAGAATACGCACGTCGGCGTCGGTGTCAACGTATATCTTCATATCAAGCCTGTCCCTAAGCTCCGGATTTTCAAGGATAAGAATACCCTCAAGCACCACAACCTTGTTGGCCTTTACCTCTCTCACCTCTGCGGCTCGCGTGTGGCGGGAGTAATCGTAGGTGGGCGAGAGAATATCCCGTCCCGCCTTCAGCTCGTCAATATGGTAGATAAGCAGATTTGTGTCAAAGGCGTGGGGATGGTCGTAGTTCGTCTTTACGCGCTCCTCCATAGGAATATCGTCCTGACACTTGTAGTAGTCGTCGTGACGAAGCACGCTGATGCGGTTAGCGAAATGCTCTAAAATATTAGCCGCCAGAGTGGTCTTGCCGCTGCCTGAGCCGCCGGCAATTCCTATTATGAGCACGTCTTTCATATCTAATCCCTCTTTTTCTTACTTTTTCTCTAAATCCTTTGCAATCAGGCGCTTCATCGCCTCGATGCCTACCTTGATCGCTCCCGAGGTGTCCTCGATCATAGGCATATTCATACCCGCCTTCTCTATCTCCTGGTTCCAGATAACGTGGAAGCAGCTGCCACAGCGAACCTTAAGAGCCGATGCCACAACGAACAGGGCGGCAGACTCCATCTCGCTCGCCTTTACGCCAAGGCGCTTCCAGCTCTCCCATTTATTAAGCAGCTCGTAGTATACGGGCGACTTCTCGGGCGAGTGCTGACCGTAGAAAGAGTCCTTGCACTGTACGACACCCGTGTGGGTGCGGTAGCCAAGCTCCTCGCTGGCGGATTTCAGCGCGGCCGCAACGTCAAAGTCGGGAACGGCAGGGAACTCGATGGGCGCATATTCCATAGACGTATGCTCAAAGCGGATAGCACCCGTGGCAACCACCACGTCACCCGGCTGTACCTCGAGGTCAATGCCGCCGCAGGTACCGATACGGATAAAGGTGTCCGCACCGATGGCAGAGAGCTCCTCCATAGCGATAGAGGCGGAGGGGCCGCCAATACCCGTAGAGCAGACCGAGACCTTCTGTCCCAGCAGTGTGCCTGTGTAAATGTTGTATTCTCTGTTCATTCCGATATGAACGGGATTATCAAAATGCTTTGCAATTTCCTCGCATCTTCCGGGGTCCCCGGGGAGAAATACGTAGCGACCTACGTCCCCCTCGTTGCATCTGATGTGAAACTGTGTTCCTATATCCTGCATATTATTTTCCTTTTTACAAATTATTCTTGTCAAAGCCCGAGGGAAGTATCTCCGAGAGCTTTTTTACCGTCCATCTTTCGCCATTACCCCAGATAACGAGGAAATCTGCCGAGCAGAACTCTGCCATCACCTGTCTGCATACGCCGCAGGGAGGGAAGTCGGCCTTGGAGGGCTTGCCCGCCTCACCGCCTGCAATAGCGATGGCGAGGAACTCTCGCTCCCCCTCGGACACTGCCTTGAATATGGCTGTCCTCTCGGCGCAGATGGTGGGGGTGTAGGACGCGTTTTCAATATTCGTGCCGCGGTAGACCTTGCCCGACCTTGTCAGAAGAGCCGCGCCTACCGAAATGTGTGAATAGGGCGAATAGGACGAGCCTCTCGCCTCCTCTGCCATATTAAGCAGAGCGGCAATGTTTACTTGACTCATACTACTTCTCCTTTGAGAGAGGGCGCGTCACCTGCGCTGAAGTCGACACCGAGCAGCTCTGCCGCCGTGTTGCCAATAGTAGCAAAGCCGAGTCTTGTGCCAAGGTTCACCTTTTTGATATTCTCGCCAATGATAATAAGCGGAACCTGCTCTCTTGTGTGGTCGGTGCTCACGTCACCCGGGTCACAGCCGTGGTCGGCGGTGATCATCAGCACGTCGCCCTCAGCCATACCCTTAATAAACTCGGGCAGCCAAGCGTCAAAGGCGGTAAGCGCCGCCGCATAGCCGTCAATATCCTGTCTGTGACCGTAGAGCATATCGAAGTCTACAAGGTTTGCAAAGCACAGACCGTTAAAGTCGGTTTTCTGTACCTCAAGCAGCGTCTGCATACCCTCTTTGTTGTTGTGGGTGGGCAGGCTTTCCTTTATCCCCGCGCCCGAGAAGATGTCGTATATCTTTCCGATAGAAATTACGTCAAGTCCGCTCTCACCGATAGCGTCCATAGCGGTTTTCGCAGGGGGTGTCAGCGAGTAATCGTGGCGGTTCTCGGTGCGCTTGTACGCGCCCTCACTGCCGATAAAGGGGCGGGCGATAACTCGTCCCACCGCGTGCTCACCCTGTAATATCTCGCGGGCAATGCGGCAGTATTCGTAAAGCTGCTCTACGGGAACGTGGTCCTCGTGGGCCGCGATCTGAAAAACGCTGTCAGCCGAGGTGTAGACGATAAGGTCGCCCGTGTCACAGTGCGCCTTTCCGTAGTCGCGGATAACGTCGGTGCCGGAGTAGGGCAGATTGCAGAGCACGCCTCTGCCTGTGCGGCGGCTGAACTCGTCAAGCACCTCAGCGGGAAAGCCCTCAGGGTAGGTGGGCATAGGCTTTTCGGACACAATACCCATCATCTCCCAGTGTCCCGTGGTGGTGTCCTTGCCGCGACTAAGCTCGCGCAGTCTTGCAACCGCAGCCCCCGGGGTGTCGGTGGTGGGCAGATAGTCCACGCCGTCAATGTTGCCAAGTCCCAGCGAAAGCAGGGTAGGGATATTAAATTTATTCGAAGCGGAAATACGCTTCATTGTGTTCGCTCCGTAGTCGCCGAAATCAGCCGCATCAGGCGCGTATCCGATTCCAACCGAGTCAAGAACGATTATGAAAACTCTTTTTATATCCATTTCGTTATTCCTTGTTAGTTAGAATTCTGCATTCTGAATTCTGCATTTTGCATTTTGCATTTATTAAAGTCTGATAGCGGTATTAAGCGCGATCTCCATCATCTCGGTAAAGGAATTCTGTCTTGCATCAGCGTCAAGAGCCTCGCCTGTGATGATATGGTCGGAAACGGTGCAGATAGCAAGCGCACGCTTGCCAAGGTATGCCGCGTTCATATAGAGCGCAGCCGCCTCCATCTCAACGCCGAGAACACCGAGGCGTGCCCACTTCATAGTAGCCTCCGCGTCCGCGTTGTAGAAGGTGTCGGAGGAGAGGAGATTACCTACGCAGTATCTCGCGCCCAGCTTCTCAGCCTCCTCGATAGCGATCTTCATCATATCGTAGCTTGCGATAGGAGCGAAAGCGCCCTGGAGATTGTACTGAACGGCATAGTTGGAGTTGGTGCATGCGCCCATACCGAAGATGATGTCGCGCACCTTTACCTTCTCGCTCATAGCGCCTGCCGAGCCGATACGCATAATGTTCTCTACGCCGAAGTTATTAAACAGCTCGTAGGAATAAATACCGATAGAGGGCATACCCATACCGCTCGCCATAACCGAAACGCGCTCGCCCTTCCAGAGACCTGTGTAGCCGTGAATACCGCGCACGTTGTTTACAAGCTTCGCGTCAGTAAGGAATGTCTCTGCGATAAACTTCGCTCTGAGGGGATCACCGGGCATAAGCACGGTCTTTGCAAAATCGTCGGGTGTAGCCTTTATATGAGGTGTGTGAAATCTTGTGTTATCCATTTTGTTTTCTCCTTTTAATTCTGCATTCTGCATTCTGCATTTTGCATTTATTAATATCCCGAAATATTACTCTCCGCCTTCGCGATCTTAACGATACGGCTGGTACCAAGTCTGTCTGCGCCAAGGTTGATGAAGTCCTCGGCATCGGCAAGCGATGCGATACCGCCTGCAGCCTTGATTCTCTTGCCATTCGTTATATGATGGGCGAACAGCTCTACGTCAGCCTTCGTCGCGCCCGCTGTAGAGAAGCCTGTGCTTGTCTTGATAAAGTCGGCGTTGGATGCGGACACTATCTCGCACATCTTAACCTTTTCCGCGTCGGTAAGCAGACAGGTTTCAATAATAACCTTGAGAATTCTGCCATCGCAGGCAGCCTTGATAGCGTTGATCTCCTCAAGGATAAGGTCATATCTCTTGTCCTTCAGGTCGCCTATATTGATTACCATATCGATCTCGTCAGCGCCGTTTGCCACGGCGTCAGCAGTCTCAAAAACCTTGACCGCGGTGGTGGAATATCCGTTGGGGAAGCCGATGACCGTGCAGATGGCAAGTCTGTCGCCTACGTACTCCTTTGCCCGCTTTACGAAGGAGGCGGGAATACAAACCGACGCGCAGCCGAACCTGATGCCGTCGTCACAGATAGCCTTGATCTCATCCCAGGTAGAGCCCTGCAGGAGCAGCGTGTGGTCGCACTTTGCAAGAATGTTTTTAAGTTCCATTTTTATATGTTCCTTTCGCCTTAATAATCAGTTGTTTTTCTCTGCCGCAATTCTCTTTTTCCAGCAGCGGTGGCACATTGCGATATAGCTGTCGTTGCCTCCCAGCATAAGCTGCTCGCCCTCGGTGACCACCTTTCCGTCGCTCAGACGGGCGTTTACGGTAGCCTTTCTGCCGCACTCGCATATGGTCTTGATCTCGGCAATAGAGTCGGCAACCTCAAACAGCCTTGCCGAGCCCTCGAAGCAGTGGGTAAGGAAGTCGGTACGCAGACCGAAGCAGAGCACGGGAAGATCGCACTCGTCAACGATACGTCTGCAGCCGTCTATCTGCTCTCTTGTGAGGAACTGGCACTCGTCGCAGATTATGGCGTCCACGTCTCTCGCCTCGCGGCAGAACACCTCAAAGAGATCCTCGTCCTTTGCGATAGGGCGGCAGCTATGGGACAGACCGATACGCGATTTTATAACGTCGTCGCCGTCACGGGTGTCGGTGGCAGGCTTGATGAGCCAAACCCTCATGCCCCTTTCCTCATAGTTAAACTTTGTGATCAGCGCGCTTGCCGTCTTGGACGAGCCCATAGCGCCGTATTTGAAATACAATTTCGCCATTGTATAATAAACCTCCGATACTTTGTCATATATCATTATAGCATATCAAAATACAAAAGTAAAGAAATTTTTTAAATATATGCCATTTTGCCCGAAGGGCATTTTTGTATGAATGAATGATTGATTGATAGATAGAAAACTGTTGGTAGTATAATACTTACCTTTACTTATCTTTACTTACCTTATCTTTACTTACCTTTACTTATCTTACCTTGGGTGTCAAAAAAAGCCCGAAACCCCTTGAAAATACTGACTTTCGTGTGTAGCAAGACTGTATCAAGAGCGTTTTAACAGGTGTTTAACAGCACTCGCCGCGTGTCTTGGAACAGTCCTTTAGTGAGCGTGGAAGTGTCCGCCGCGCTCTTAGCCCGTCGCCGCTTGCATTCACCGAAGAACAGCTTTCCACATTTTCAACATTTTTGCAATAAAGGCACCCCGAAAAAATATTTTTCAAAAACCTATGGAAATTTGCTCTGAAGTGTGGTAGAATATTTTTATTGTATGCGTAATGGTCGATATTCGCCGAGGGCGATCGATATTTGGCTCACGCCAATCTATATGCTGCCATCGGCAGCTCGATATATTGCGCCGCGCGAAATGTGATTGAAAGGAGAGAACAAATGGTACTTATCATAGCCGAGAAGCCCAGCCTTGCGAGGAATATTATTGCAGGCGTTGGCGAGAAGATGACCAAAAAGGACGGCTATTATATAGGCGAAAAATATATTGTCTCCTGGGCGTTTGGCCACCTGTTCTCTCTTGCGGATATTGAGAGCTACACCGGTGAGACGGGCGGCAGATGGACGCTTGACAATCTCCCCTGCTTCCCCGAGCAGTTCAGGTTCGAGCTTCGTCGCGCTGACAACAAAAAGGGCGTTGACTCGGGTGTTAAAAAGCAGTTTGGCATAATACAGCAGCTTTGCAACCGCGCCGACGTTGACACCATAGTAAACGCGGGAGACGCCGACCGAGAGGGAGAGATTATCGTCCGCCTCTGCGTGATGAACGCGCTGAAGAGCGAGAAGCGGCAGCTGAGACTATGGCTACCCGACCAGACTCCCGAGACGGTTGCCAAGGCGCTTTGCGAGATGAAGGACGAGTCGGAGTACGACAACCTTGCAGGCGAGGGCCTGGCGCGCACATATATTGACTGGCTCTACGGCGTTAATCTGACGAGATATGCCACCATCAAGACGGGAAAGCTGCTCCGCGTGGGCAGAGTTATCGCGCCCATAGTCCGCGCCATCTACGACAGGGATATGGAAATACGCAATTTTGTTCCCGAAAAATACTACGTGATCTCCTCGGCTGAAAAGACAAATGGCGAGAAAATTGAGCTTACAAGTAAGCTAAAGTTTACAAAAGACGAGATCTTTAAGGCTGAAGAGTCGGCAAAGCTATATAATGACACCGGCGCAGTTGTCACAGACGTAAGCAGTAAAAAGGAAAATATCTTCCCGGGAAAGCTCTATTCGCTTTCCACCCTGCAGAACGTCCTCGGTGAAAAATACAAGATGAGTATGACCGAGAGCCTTGCCATTATACAGAAGCTCTACGAGGAGGGCTACCTCACCTACCCGAGAACCAACTCCGAGTATCTTGCCACCGCCGAGAAGGATAAGATGAAGCAGATCATCGGCATCATTGGCAAGCTGGGCTACCCCGTGAAGTTCAAGGACTCAAAGCACATCTTTGACGACTCCAAGATAGAGGCCCACTCCGCCCTTACCCCCACCTACAAGATTCCCCCGAAGGAAAAGCTCTCGGAGAACGAGAGCAAGGTGTATTCCACCGTTTTCCGCCGCTTCGTTGCGGTTTTCTGTGCCGAGGAATGTCTGGCGCAGAAGTCCGAGATCAAGATAAAGGTGGGCGAGCTTGAGGAATTCTCTCTCAAGGGTACGGTCATTTTGGAGAAGGGCTGGACAAAGTATGACGATTATACGAAAAAGGATAAGATCCTGCCTCGCCTCTCGGTTGGCGACGCGGTAAACATCGACTTTAAGCCTGCCGAAAAGCAGACCACGCCCCCGAGGCACTACACCATCACAACCCTGAATAATTATCTGAAAAATCCCTTCAAGGACGATAAGGCTAAGGCAAAGGAGCTTGAGGAATCGGGCGAGGTTGACGATGCAGAGGATTATCGCGCTATCTTTGAGGGACTTGAGCTTGGCACCGAGGCAACTCGCTCGGGCATTATCGACAATGCGAAGAAGAGCGGATATATCGCCTTAAAGAAGGACGTTTACACCATTCTCCCCGGTGGCGAGCATTTTATCGAGTCGCTTGGCAGACTGTCCATCAGTATGGATAAATATAAGACCAGCGAGCTTGGCAAGGCGCTGAAAAAGGTTTACCGCGGTGAGATGAGCGTCACCGACAGCGTTAATCTTGCCGAGAGCGAGATCGCGGCTGTGTTCGCCCGCGGTGCAGAGGGTGTCAGCGAGGTTCGCGGCGTTGATACGGGCAAGTACGGTGAGATCGTCGGCAGCTGTCCCGTCTGTAAGAAGAACGTGGTCCGCGGCAAGTTTAACTACGGCTGTATGGGCTATGAGGACGGCTGTAAGTTCCGTGTCGGCATCAACATCTGCCGCCGCGATATTCCCATCGGCGAGGTTCGCCGTCTGCTGACCGAGGGAGCTACCGATACCATCAAGGGCTTCATCTCCAAGAACGGCAGATACTTCGACGCCCGCCTGGTGATCAAGGATGGCAACGCGGTGTTTGATTTTACGAAGCAGTGATGTCAGATTTTGTAAAACCGAAAAAGTCCGGAATTAAAAAAACTTTTTAAAAACAAAAGAGAGTACGCCGTGGCTAAAGCCCTTTGTGCTCTCTTTTTTGTTTAATTTACTTCAGATTTCCTCGCTCTACCAGCGTCATCGGGATAACGAAGCCGCCTGCGTCGGCATTCGTCAGGTCGCAGGCAACGACCTTGCCTCGATAGATAAAGAGGTTTGCGTACACCTCGCCCTCGCACTTGTAGTTGGTCACTCTGTAGGTGTAGCGCGTCACCTTTTTGTTGTGGTATTTTGACAGGTCGAGCCCCTGCTTTTTCTGCAGCTCGTTGTAGCCCGAGATAACGCGGTCAAAGCTTTCGGGCATACGGAATGCCGCCTCCTCTACGCTCCCCTCGTCCACCTGTATGCCGAAGCCTCGCATAAATTCAAGGCGGTCCTCGGCGCTTTTTATACCGCTGTAGTCTACCTCAACGGCGCCGCTCGCCGCCGAAACCACGCCGCCCTCACCCGACAGGGCAATCACAGTCACAAGCACCGCCACCAACAGAAAAAGCCCGACTATCCGCACCGTCGATGCCCGAACAGAATATATAAACATATTTCTCCCTCCATTTATTGATGTAGTAGAGTATATTATTAGGCGAGGTAAAATAGAACAAAAGAAAAAGCGGTCGGTTGCCCGACCGCCTCAGCTATGCCTTTATTAGTGGTTGCAGCAGCAACAGAAAACGATAACTATCGCAAGAATGATGATCCAGGTGCAGTTGTCGTCAAAGATGTGGCATAAGCAGTTGTTGTTCATTATGTTTTCCTCCAAAGTCGGTTTTGAGCTTGTAGCCAACAACCAAAAAAATGCTTTCGGTTGCTTCAGGATAGGCTCAATACTATTCTATGACGGAGGGGAATTTTTGTTATTATTATCTGTGTCTACTCTACAAAGTGAACTCTCTTTTCATCAATGCCCGAGTGCGCCTCGGGGAACTCGTCGGGATAGCCGATCTTGATAAGAGAGAAGGGTATCTGCTTGTCGGAGAGTGAGAGAAGCGCGCTTATCTTTTGCATCATTCGCTTCTGCGGATGAACTCCGCACCAGCAGGAGCCAAGGCCGAGGGCGGTAGCCTCGATAAGAATATTCTCGCTTGCCGCGCCTGCGTCGTGGATCCAGTAGTCCGAGAGCTGAAGTGGCAGAGCCCGCGAGAGATTTCCCACCACGAGAATGATAAGCGGAGCCTTCATTTTCGTAAATCTGCCGCAATCGGAAATTTCCTTCAGCTTTTCCTCTCCCGTGATAACGTAAAAGTCAACCGTCCTTCGATTGCAGGCGCTGGGCGCGGCGCATCCCGCCTCAAGAAGCCTGTCAATAAGCTCTCTCGGCACGGGCGTACTTTTAAATTTTCTGACACTTCGTCTTTTTAAAACAATGCTTTCGTTCATTCCTTTTCCTCCCCTTGTCTGTTGGTGGAATTAACCGTTTCCTTGCCGTCTTGGGAGTTATCGTCCGTGCTTACGGCAGCCTCCTCGGGCAAAAGCTCGGAAAGCTCGCCACTCTCGTGTGCCGAGTCCACAAGCTTGAAGAAGCCGAATCCCGCCTGAAGCCCCAAGGTCAGCACAAGCATAACGCCGAGCAGATAGGCGGCAAGAGTCGCCTCAAAGCTGCCGAAAATGTCTATCATATAAATAGACGCCTGACCGTATGGGTCCATGCCGAAGAAATCGCGGTGGAAAATAAAGTTCATAATAAGGCCGAAGCCGATGACCGAGTACATACAGATAATAGCCTTTTTCCAGTGGGCAAAGTCGCACCTCACCTGCTTTGTCAGTATGAGATACGCGCCATACAGCGATGCCAGCAGGTGACACGCCGCCTCGGAGGAATAGAGCAGAGAAGCCTCAATCTTATAGCTGAAAATGTACGCGTGCTGCGGGCTGATAAGCAGGGCTACGAACATTCCCATCCATAGAAAAGCGATGGCACTGTTGCAATACTCACGCACCTTGTCGCTGAAAAGCAGCGTCAGCGGTATCAGCGTCATAATAAAGGGACTGATGTTGTCGAAGGTCATAAATCCCCAGTCAAGCGAGCCGCGCAGATACTCGGCGTAGGTCCACCAAAGGAAGAATATCACGTCCACGATGATAAAGAGAATATTGCCCACCTTGACGTTTATAATGTGTCTGTAAAAGGCAAGCAGAGCCAGGGTGACAAAGTAGCAGATCACCATTACGGCGACCATTTGCATCATATTCATAAAATATCTCCCCAGAAGCCGTCGCTCTCACCGTCCGCCTCCTCGTCCTCGATCTTTGGCGGCTGGTAGTCGTATTCAAAAATTGCGTTGTCGTCGCACCATCCGGGGGTGAATCCGTCAGGTATATTTTCCTTTGAAATGTAAAGATTGATTAACATTTTCGGGGTATCAAAGGCGTTTGCGCCTATTTTTTTAACCGAGGCGGGCAGAATAATCTCGACAAGACTTTCGCATCCTGCGAAGGCGCCCTCGCCGATCTCCTCAAGTCCCTCGGCAAATTCCACGGTCGAAAGGGATACACAGCCCGAAAAGGCATCCTTTCCTATAAGCTTGGTGTTTTCCTTAAAGGTCACCTTTTCAAGCGAGGTACAGCCTGAAAATGCGCCCTCCTCGATTTCAACCAGAGAGTCGGGCAGGATCACTTCCTTCAGGCTCGTACAGCCCGCAAAGGCGCCCTTTTCAATTCGCACAACGGTGGATGGAATATCGATAACCTCAAGCTTCGTGCAGTCGCGGAAGGCCTCCTCGCCAATGGAGAGTATGCCGTCGAGAAGATATACCGCGGTAATGCCTTCTCTGCCCGAAAAGGCTCTGTCCTTGATGCCAAGCACCTGTCTGCCCGAGTAGTAAGAGCCGATGTATACCTCGCCCTGAATCTCCTTAAAGGAGCCCGAGATAAGGCAGTAGTTGGTGTTCTCGGGAACGGAGTACTCTATACCCGGGCTGGTCTCATACTCCCATATCGCCTTTACGGTCACGTCGCCTGTCACCGACTTATACGAGCCCGACCAGCCCATAAGGTAGTGGCCGAACTTCGCCACGTTTGGCGGTATGGCGTTCTGTCCCTGAGTCACTCGCTGCTCGGTGTCGCCGCTGATAAGTATGCCGCCGTTTAAGTCAAAGGTGACGGTGTGCGTTTGCTTTCCTGCAAGGAATATCAGTGCGATGATGCCTATAATAGCAATAAACTCAAGCGAGAGTATGATTATCAGCTTGGTCTTTTGCTTTAAATGCTTTATTTTCGGTAATTTGATCTCCATAAATTAATCCACGTAAACTACGCGTCCCTCCCGTCTTTCCTTTTTCGCGGGCATATCTCCATCGGGATAGCCAACCACAAGATTTCCGATGCCCTCATACTCTCCCTCAAGGCCCAGCGACTTTATCCACTCTACCCACTCGGGCTGATACATGACCTCTTTCGCTCGGTGTATCCAGCAGGAGCCGAGCCCGAGCTCGTGAGCCGCCAGCATCATATTTCCGAGGGTAAGTGATCCGTCGTATACGTAGGTGTGGGCGGTCTTTTCTGCCAGCACAACAAGAACGCAGGGAGCGTTATAGAAGGGATCTCCGCCGGCTCCCATAACGGCGGCGTTCGCCCGAGAGAGCCTGTCGCGGATATCCTTATTCGTCACAGCCACGATAACCGACGCCTGCATATTTCTGCCGCTCGCCGCCGAAAGACCTGCCTCTATGATCTTGTCAATATCCTCGTGGGAGGGAAGAGTGTCCTTGTATTTTTTAGTGCTTCGCCTGTCCAGCATTATTTCCATACAGCTTTTCATTTTACCGTAGCTCCTTTTTTCTTTTAATTTTACTCTAAAACCGTCAATATGTAAATGAGTATTTACAAAAATTCAAAATAAGTTTACTTTTCTGCCTTGTATTCGTCGATTACTCGGCGCATAAGCGCGGGATCGTCTGTCATAATACAGTCGCAGCCGAGGTCGATAAGATGCCTCATCTCCCACTCGTCGTTAATGGTCCAGTACTGCACCGCGATATTTCTTCTGTGGGCGCGGTTAATAATGCTTGCAAGGTCAAGCTTGACCGTTATACCGAGATCGTATTCCATAGGTACCTGAAGGCAGGCAAAGCTTGAGCTGTCAAAGAGATTTACACCCGCAAAATGAGTGATGACGAACTGCGCCGCGCCTGCGGTGGATGCTCCGCGCATAAGATGGGGATAATTCTTTTCAAGCTCCTCCTCGATTTCGGGGTGGAAGGTGCCGATTACGATATTATCCTTGTATTCGTGATACTTGTCAAGCACCTCGGCAAGCTTTCTTGTGGCCTCGTATCCAGCCTCGCCCTCGTTCTTTATCTCAACGATAAACAAAAGGTTGGGATGGCTTTCGTAGAACTCCTCGAAGAGCTGCTCCACCGTTGCGATCTGAAGTCCAAGCTCCTCGATATTCTCGGCGTCCTTATATATTCTTTCGCCCTTCTCGTTCTCAAAGTAGTAGCCGAAGTTGTATTGCTTTAGCTCATCAAGAGTCATATCCTTGATGTAATGCCTCTCGGACTTCGAGAGAGACTTCGCCTCATCCTTGCTTATATCGCCGTTGACATTGCAGGTGCGGTCGATATATCCGTCGTGGTTGTAGACAAGATAGCCGTCCTTCGTCAGCCAGAGGTCGCTCTCTATTATATCCACGCGGTAATCGCTTACCGCGCGTCTGAATGCAAGCATGGTATTCTCGGGATTGTTGTCGCCGCCGCCTCTGTGCGCCGCGATCATTGGAAGCTCGCCCTCGCCAACCATAAAGGGATTACTTTCGGTCACCTTTTTAGGTGGAATAACGTTAATAACAGTGATAAACAAAGCAAGAATAAGTAAAACTGTCGCAAAAATCTTTAAAAATTTCATTTTACCCAAATACCTCGGCGGCAGCCACCGCGCGAAGCTTTTCCTTTTCAATTTTGTCGCGTCCGTAGGCGTCGAGGAAACGCCCTCTGTATTTTTTCCATTCTCTCTCGCCGTGCATCATCAGGTTAAAGCCCATTGACCACTCGCCCCAGAACAGATCTATATGCCTGTCGCCAAGTCCCGCGTGGTCTACGTCGATAAAGCCCGTGAAGCGCCAGTCGTCAAGCATCATATTGGGCAGACAGTAGTCGCCGTGGATCAGTACCTCGTTTTTCAGCAGCGATTTGCCGCTCTCCAGAGCCGCAAACGCCTCCTCCCCCGACGAGTAGCCGAAGGAGTCGGGAAAATGCTCCTTGTTATAGCTGTCGGCGTGAAAGTTCGCCTCGGCAAGAGCGATATACTCGCTTATTCTATCCTTAACGGGACAGTCTGATGCATCAAGCTCGTGAAGCATTCGCAGTCTCTCTGCCACAAGGTCGCAGAGCCGCCCAGGCTCGTCAAGATAGCGGGTAGCCGTGCAGTCCTCGCCTGCCACCGCCCTTGTTAAAAGTATATCGCTTTCGCCTGAAATATAGCTTAAAACCTGGGTGCCAAGCCCCTTTTTGCAGAAGTACTCGGTCATTGTCGCCTCTCTGCCGAGAGCGCCCGAGGGGGCAACCTTCAGATAGTAGCCACCCTCGCGGTCGATAAAATAAACCTTCGCCTCGGGCGAGCAGGAGCTGTCGTATATCCTCGCTTCCTCGCACAGCCTCCCGATATCCTCGGGCAAAATAATAGGTATTCTCTCAATCTCCGTTTTTTTCATAATCGATTATTATACATTTGAATTGTTGTAAAACATCAAGCATTCTGCATTTTGCATTTTGCATTTTGCACCAACTCTTGAAACATAGTCGTATCGCTCGCCTCGATACACTCGGCTTCCCCTACTCCTTGTTTCTGCGCATTCGCTACGACAAAAACAGTTATCAACTGTTTTTGTCTGCTCACTGCACTCTGCACTCTGAACTTATTTATTCAAAAGATAAACTCTCACCTCATAGGGCTTCATAGTCTCGCCGTTCTCCTTGTAGTTGGAGAGGAGCAGGGTAGCCTTTGAAGTGTCAAAGTCAGCGGGAGCCTTCATCTTCACTGCCTCGTCGGTGAAGGAGCAGACCACCAGCAGCTTCTGCCTCTTGTCCTCGCGGGTGTAGGTGTAAAGCTTGGACGAGCCCTTGAAATGCTCGGTGTAGTCGCCGTGCCTTACCGCCGAGAGAGTCTTACGCAGGGAGATCGCCTTGCGGTAGAAGTTGAGAACAGAGTCGGGATCGCCCTCCTGTTCGGCAACGTTGATCTCCTTGTAATTCTCGTTTACGTAGAACCAGGGCGTGCCTGTGGTAAAGCCCGCATTCTCCTCAGCCGACCACTGCACAGGGGTTCTTGCCGAGTCGCGAGAGCCGTTCCATAGGGGTTTAAGGCGCTTTTCATCGGACTTGTTCGTACCAACGTTGTTGTACTGCCATCTTGTCTGCACGTCCTCGTACATAAGGGGGCTTTCGGGATACCAGTTTGTCATACCGATCTCCTGTCCCTGATATACGAAGGGCGTTCCGCTCTGGAACATATACATAGCGCAGAGCATCTTTGCGCTTGCCTTCTGATACTTCTCGCTACCGTAGCGGGATACCATTCTGGGATGGTCGTGGTTCTCAATATAGAGCATATTCCAGCCCTTGCCCGCAAGACCGTCCTGCCAACGTGAGAAAGCTTTCTTCATCTTGCGAAGATTGAAGGGAGTGTGTCTGAAGTCGGTGAAGAAGCAGTCTGCCTCCTGTGTCTGGAACTGGATCATCATATCCAGCACCTGGGTGTCGTCCTCGGTGATGTATTCAAGAGCCTTCTTGGGCGTCACCATAGGCGCTTCTGCAAGCACCATTGCGTCGTAGTGATCGAAAACGTCGCGTCTAAATTCCTCAAGATACTCGTAGAGGTGAGGACCGTGGTTGAACATAAAGATACCCTTGGAGAAGGGCAGCAGACGGTCGTCGGGAAGTCCCTCGGGCTTTGAAATAAAGGTGATAACGTCCTCTCTGAAGCCGTCAACTCCACGGTCGAGCCAGAATTTAAGGATCTTCTTTACCTCCTCGCGAACGAGGGGATTGTCCATATTCAAGTCAGCCTGCTCGATGGCAAAGAGGTGCATGTAGTATTCCTGTCTTACCTCGTCCCATGCCCAAGCCTTGCCCTCAAAGAGCGAGTCCCAGTTGTTTGGCAGCTTGCCGTGCGCCTTTGCGGGGCGCCAGATGTAGTAGTCGGTGTAGGGCTCAATGCGCTCTCGGCTCTTCTTGAACCACTCGTGCTCGGTGGAGGTGTGGTTTACAACCAGGTCCATAATGACCTTCATTCCTCTCTCGTGGGCGCCGTCAAGCACCTTCGTGAAGGCATCCATACCGCCGAACTCGGCAGCGATGTCCATATAGTCGGAAATGTCGTATCCGCAGTCCACTCCGGGAGAGGGATAGAGGGGAGAGAACCAGATGCCGTCGCATCCCAGCGACTTTATGTAGTCCAGCTTTTCATACACGCCGTAAAGGTCGCCCATTCCGTCACCGTTTCCGTCCTTAAATGACCTCGGCCATATCTGGTAAAATACCATATCCTTGTACCAAGTAGTCTTTTTGCTCATAACTTTTTCTCCTGTATATAAATTATTAATTAATTTTCAATTCAAACACCGCGCCGTCGGGTAGATTGGTGTACATAAACTTATCAGATTCATCGGCGAGAAATATAAGCTTTCCGCACGAGTATTCAAAAACATAGGTACAGGTAAGAGTACGGTTCAACCCGGGTATTTGTTCATCAACGAGAATAATTCTGTTTCCGTCAACGGTGTATTCGCCATAGCCTATATGACTGCTGAGCGGACCTTCATAATAACTGTACTTTCCATTATTCGATAGCTTTATGGTAAAGGTTCCCAGCGGAGAATTATCGCCGTTTTCTCTGATGTAGCTTCCGTAAATCAAAGTACGGTCACAAGAAGCAAGGATAAGAAAAACCGACAGAATGACGATAAATAATGCAATTAATTTTTTCATAGCTTTTTCTCCTGTATATTATTTTTAACTCTGAACTCTGCACCAACTCTTGAAACATAGTCGCACTACTCGCCTCGGTGCACTCGGCTCCTATTGCTTCTTGTTTCTGCGCATTCGCGTCTCGCTGTGGCTCGGTCACGTTCGGAGTCTAACAGTCCACTGGACTGTTATTCAACACCCTCACGCCGCTACGCTACGACAAAAACAGTTATCAACTGTTTTTGTCTGCTCATTGAACTCTTCTATACATCCTGCACTCTCCGCCGCCGTCTTCTTCTACCATACAGTAGAATTTCCAGCCGTATCTCTCGTAGAAGTTGGTATGGTCTGTGCAAAGATACAGGGTGTCAACACCCCTTGCCGCCATATCGGCGCAGGCGTTGTTAAGAAGCGCGCCTGCTATACCGCATTTTCTGCAGTCCTCCTCCACGAACAGCGCGCAGAGGTTGGGGGTAAGGTCGGGCCGCTTATGAAAGTCGTTTGCGATAATTCCGCATCCCCCGACTATCCGTCCGTCCGCCATCGCCATATACCAACGGGGCAATCCCCCCGCAAGTCCCTCGTCCATACTCTCAAGGTAGGCCTCGACGGGCACGCCCCACTTGCCGTGGAACCACTCCGCCGCCGCCCCCTTCATCTCGGGACACTCGTTAAGCTCTATAATTCTGTAGGTCATTTCAAACTCCTCGTATTCGTTATTTGTTTTGTATACCTGCATTTTGGGTAATTGGAGCAACCGTAGAAATCACCGTATCTTCCACGTTTTTTTACTAAAGGAGCACCGCAATTTTCGCAAACGTCCTTAACGCCTTGCCATGCGGACTTCGGATTGATTGCTCCGCGTTCAACGGTGTTGGATTTTGATGAATTACATCTGTGACACAACGTTTGCAGATTATCGTATGTTGATTTTCCGCCTTTTGAAACAGGAAAAATATGATCTATCTCAAGATCATTGGTTGCGCGTCCGCACTTTCTGCAGCGATAACCGTCGCGCTCGTAAATCGAGAAACGCATCTTGTTTGAAACTTTTCCTCGCTCAACGCGACAGATCGATTGCCAAATACTATCGTTGAGGTAAAAATCTCCTTGCTTTTGATTAAGCTTGGTGACGATATCCTTAATAGCTACAGAATCAAATCTGTCAACTTTATACGTTATTCTATCTCCGTTGATCTTCGTTAAACATAAACAAACTTGAATGGTCAGAGCGGTTGTTGGTTTTTTAATTCTTGAATTAAATAACCTGTTTTCTATTTTGTTAAGCTTGTCTTGCTCTGTCGGGAATTGATCGGTATCATATCTGCCGAGAACACACTTGTTGATACTATCAACATAAGCTATATGCTTGCCTCGGTTTTCCGAAGCACTTTCTATAGCAGCTAATACCTCTTTCTTTTTAAAAACAAGCTGATATGTTAAGTAATCCTTGGGTGATATGGTGTCGTAAAATGCTTGGTTATCATAGGAGTATTCCATATCAAAATTTTCAATTTTAGCAAAAGAATACTTTTCGTTGATTTCTTGCAGTTCTCTTAAAGCCAAGCTGTGATCTGATACAAAGCTCGTATATTTTTGGTTGATGTAATACCAGATAAACCAAGCCACCAAGGCGAAAATTATTAAAATAATAATAACCATAATTTTATCCTAAAATTATATTTTTTTACGAATAGACCTCATCCGTCAGCTTCGCTGCCACCTTCCCCAACAGGGAAGGCTTTTTGTTCCGCATTTGTTATAGCCTACCGCTCTGGATGACAAATAATCGCGGTCAATTAATTTTGCATTCTGCACTTTTAATCACCCTATACTCTCCCGCCTTGCCGCTCTCGGACACGCCGATAACGTACTTTTCGGCGGTCAGCCGCTCAGGCAGGGGCTCATCCTTCAGCAGAGCGAAGGCTCTCGTTGCCTCCTCCTCGTTGCCGACAAACAGGCTGGTATGATAGGCAAATTCAAGGTCAAATTTATGTGGCATCACGCCGTACTGACCGATGAAGAAGTCAACCACCCACTGATGAAGCTCATGTAGCTGCTCGCTCTCGCGGTGTCTTATCCAGACCACGCCGCCCTCACGCTCAATGCACTCGGGCGTCAGCTCGAAGCTTGGTATTTCCGCAAACCTTTTTGACAGCCTCTCCACCGCCTGCGGCAGCTTTTTCGTCTTTATCTGACAGGATATCTTCAGCGAAATATGCATCGGCAGGCTGAGGGCGGGATTTGCGGCAGCTATCCTCTCGCTGACCTCACGCGCCCGCTCTGTAAGTCCGTCCGCCTGACCGCTGACGTCAATAGCCGTCCAGATAAATATCTTTTTCGCCCGCTTGTCACTTACCTTTATTAAAAGGTAGCAGATCAGCGCGCCAATGGCATATCCGCATATATCTATCAGCACATCCAAAAGATTTGCTCCGCGTCCCTCCATAAACAGCTGGAAAAACTCGCTGGCAAATGCCCAGGGCAGACCGAGGGCAAGCATCAAAGCTATTCTGAGCAGTCGCTTTTTAATGAAAAGAAATCTGAAATAATTGTATCCCAGGATACCCAGCAGACCGAAGAGTCCGAGATGACCCAGCACCTTGGCAACAAACTTGGTCACACTCTCCATAACCACACGGTCCTCGGTGACGATTTTGGATATATCAACGGTATATTCCTGCTCCAAACGGTCATACCCGTCGTCAATTATCAGCTTTATGGTGGTTGTGCCCGTCTTTTTACCCAACAAGGAAAAGCTGCGTCGGTATGGCGTCAGCTCCAGCATTTCCTGGTCGTATTCATATGTCACATCGGTAAAGCTGGCGGTATCGTCAAATAGGAATGGAATATTCACCACCTTGTTGGTGTGGGCGGTAATCTCCTTTGAGTCGGCTATTACGGTGTCGTTGGGAATAGGCAGGAACAGCTTATTTCTTACCTTGACCGTCACCGTCTTGGAAAAGCCGTTCGGCAGGGTAAAGGTTATCTGATAGTCGCCCGTCTTGGTGAAATAATATCTGCCCGTTCTCGTCATTATCACTCGGTCGGGATCCGAGAAGCTGATATCCACCTTGGTCTGCACCGTCTTGCCGTCTTTATATAAGTAAGGTATAAATACATTGTTGCGTATGAGGATAAGCTCCTCGGCATCCTTCTCCAGTATCTTTACCTGGTCAAAGGAGTCCACCTGCACGTAGGGAATTATGGAAAAGCTCTCGCTCCTGGCGCTCTTGCCGTTCGGATAGCTGACCTTGAAGTGGACGGTCTTGTCCGTCGGGGTCTCCTTTATGGCAACATAGCCGAGGCTCTCCTTGTCATAGCGGAAGTATTCCTCGTCATACTCCACCACAAACTCCTCGCGCGTGGCATAGGTTCCGTCACGGGTGAGAACGTAAGGATACACCGTCATACCCACATAGACCTGACTCTTGTTCAGGTCATAGCCCTTTATGTAGTGGTAGCATGAAAAGTCAGAGGGGTACTCCTTCTTTATATTAAAGCTGATCACCTTTCTGAAGTCCTTGTCCTGGGAGGAGGTTATGATAACGTCAGCGGTGGTCTCGGGACCCTCAAACTTTACCGATGTGGTAATGGTGCCGTCGGTGGCAACCGATAGCACGGTTGTATTGGATGAGGCAAAGCGGAGTCCTCCCGCCTCGCTGAACTTGCCCACCGCCTTCGGGTTCAGCTTGTAGATCTTGCCCGCCGTCAACGGCTCCCCCGAGTCAAGGGTCGTCTTTACATCGGTGATCTCGTAGTCAAGTATAACCTCGGTTATCACATCCCTGATCACCAGCGATATCTCCGACCCAAAGGTGATTACCAGCATCAGTAAAATGGCATATGTTAAAAATAATACCAACGCCTTGCTTCTGTTCATATATACTCCTGTTAATTGTTTACTAATTAATTCTGCATTCTGTATTTTGCACTAACTCTTGAAACATAGTCGTATCGCTCGCCTCGATACACTCGACTTGTGACATCCCGTCTGCTTTTGTGTCGCACAGCATCGTAAGGCAAGCCTTACTCGCTTTGCTCGCAACGCGAGACTTCACTTCAAGAAAAATCGTTATTAACTATTTTTCTTTCGTTCACCTTGTTTCTGCGCATTCGC
>JAFWXZ010000041.1 GCA_017522795.1 Clostridia bacterium
GGTGGATATGGATTGGCATTGGACTACGCGTACATTGGAGAATGCGAAACATATTACGGAATTGGGTAGGGATACTCCTTACTATGGTGGAAGGGATGGTTGGACTGGCTATAGCTGGGATACAAATCTTTTTCCCGATTATAAGGAGCTTCTCGCTTGGCTTCATTCCAATGGAATGCGGACGACCCTTAACGTTCACCCATCCCAGGGCGTGCGATTCTTTGAGGATAGGTATGAGGAAATGTGCGAGCGTCTCGGTAGGGATGCAGGCAACAAGCAGCTTATACCCTTCGATCCCACAGATCCCGAGTTTATGAGGGCGTATTTTGACGTCCTTCATCATCCGCTTGAGGAGGACGGAGTTGATTTTTGGTGGATAGACTGGCAGCAGGGTACTAAGTCTAAGATGAAGGGACTTGATCCTCTCTGGGCGCTCAATCACTATCACACACTTGATTCTGCAAGGGGAGATAAGCGTCCACTTATCCTCTCACGCTATGCGGGTCTTGGCAGCCACCGCTATCCCCTCGGCTTCTCGGGCGACACCTTCTGCACTTGGAAAAGCCTTGACTTTCAGCCCTATTTTACAAATTCCGCTGCAAACTCGGGCTACACCTGGTGGAGTCACGATATAGGAGGTCATACGAGAGGCGTTCAGGATGACGAGCTATATCTGCGCTGGCTTCAGTACGGCGTTTTCAGCCCCATCAACCGACTTCACTCCTCAAACTCCGACTTTATGGGCAAGGAGCCCTGGAAGCGCAGCTATGCCGTGTGCAAGATCTCGGAGGACTTTCTGCGCCTGCGCCATAAGCTTATTCCATTTATCTATACCGCAAATTATCGCACTCATACCGGGGGCGAGCCTATCTGTATGCCTATGTATTACCGCTATCACAGACGTGAGGCATACACGCAGAAAAATCAGTATATCTTCGCAGGTCAGCTTTTGGTTTGCCCGGTCACAGCTCCTATGGACAGGCGGCTCAATCTTGCCAAAACGAGAGTATGGCTGCCCGAGGGGCGCTGGACGGATATCTTCAACGGCAGGATCTACGAGGGGGACAAATACGTGGATATGTATCGCGATCTTGACTCTATACCCGTTCTCGCGCCCGCGGGAGCTATAGTTCCTATGTACAGAAACGACCGTACAAACGACCTCTCCTTAGATCAGCCCCTTGAGGTGCATATCTGGCGTGGCAACGGTCACTACGAGCTATACGAGGACGATGGCGAAACCAACGCTTATAAGGATGGCAAATTTGCTATAACCACCTTCGATCTGACAGAGCAGGACAGCACTCTGCGCCTGACCGTCACCCCGAGCGACAGCTTTGGCATTCTCCCTGCCGAGAGGGAGATGTACCTTGTATTCCGCGACGTCAAGACCGAGGAAATTAAGATCACTTTATCGGGTGAGCCTGTGACGGTAGAGCTTGAAAACATAGTTCCAAAAGAGAACGAGAGCAACGATGAGCTTCGCTCGGCTATCCTCACTCGCGTGCAGGGAAGCAATGACAGAAAATCAAGGATCTTTGGCAAACGCCTGCCGAAATACGTTGCATCGGCTCTCGCAGAGCTTGATGCGCTGAAAAGGTAAAATGTGACACAGTCACCGAATAACTACCCGAAAATGCTTATAATATAGTCAGAAAAAGAAAACAGAGGTTTATTATGGAGCATATTTACGATATGATAATCATTGGCGGCGGCCCTGCGGGATATACCGCTGCTTTGTACGCCTCTCGCGCAGGCTTTGACACCCTGCTGATCGAGAGAATGGCACCGGGAGGACAGATGGCTCTGACGGGTGATATAGATAATTACCCCGGCTTTGAGCAGGGGATCGACGGATTTACCCTGGGTATGAAAATGCAGCAGGGCGCAGAGCGCTTCGGCGCTAAGACCGAGTATGACGAGGTCACCTCGGTGGAGCTTGATGGCGAGATAAAAAGAATAAACACCCTGGGCGGCAGCTTCCTTGGCAGAACAGTTGTGCT
Source organism: Clostridia bacterium (assembly GCA_017522795.1). Classification (GTDB taxonomy): domain Bacteria; phylum Bacillota; class Clostridia; order Oscillospirales; family CAG-272; genus UBA1740. Next base: position 2,004 of record JAFWXZ010000041.1, read on the forward strand.
TTCCACGGGCGCAAATCCCCGCGAGCTTGGTCTCCCCGAGGAGCAGAGCCTCCTTGGCAGAGGAATACACTACTGCGCACACTGTGACGGCAGATTCTATAAGGACAAGACGGTAGTTGTGGTCGGCGGTGGCAACTCTGCCGCGGCGGACGCTATCTACCTCTCCCGCCTTGCGAAAAAGGTCTATCTCGTTCACCGCCGAGACACCCTCCGCGCCACGAAAATATATCACGAGCCGCTTATGAATGCCGCGAACGTGGAGTTCGTCTGGAACAGCACGGTTGACAGCCTTATAGCAGGCGACCGCCTTGAAGCCATTAAAGTGAAAAATCTGAAGGACGGTAGTATCACGCACCTTGATTGCGACGGAGTTTTCGTCAGCATCGGCAGAAAGCCTGCCACCGATTTCCTCGCGGGCGTAATTTCTCTTGATCCTGCGGGATATATCATCGCCGACGAAAGCACTAAAACCAATATTGACGGTGTTTATGCCGTTGGAGACGTGAGAACTAAGCCTCTGCGCCAGGTCGTCACTGCCACTGCAGATGGAGCGGTAGCCGTTCATATGGCAGAGGAATATTTAGCTACAAGATAAGGAGTGAAGAATATGCTTGAAATAGGACAAAAAGCCCCGAATTTCACCCTGCAGGACAGCCGTGGGAACAGTATCAGCCTTTCTGACTTTCTCGGCAAAAGGGTAGTGGTTTATTTTTACCCTAAGGACAATACCCCTGGATGCACAAGGCAAGCCTGCGCCTTTGCGGGCGCTTATGATGAATTCAAGGCGCGGGACATTGTTGTCATTGGTATCAGCAAGGACAGTGTGGCATCTCACCTGAAATTTGCCGAGAAATATAGCCTTCCATTCATACTCCTCTCCGACCCCGACCTTGAGGTGATAAAGGCGTACGGCGTCTGGCAGGAGAAAAAACTGTATGGAAAGGTCAGCTTCGGTGTGGTAAGAAGTAGCTTTGTCATTGACCGAGAGGGAAATATCTCGCATATTATGCCCCGCGTAAAGCCCGATACCAACGCTACCGACATCCTTTCAGTTCTTGAATAAGCTCTAAATAATCCCTACGTTTTTTCTGCGTGGGGATATTTTTTTTGGTAGATTTATGAAATTAAATAAATATATAAGAAATCACTTGACTTTTCGACAAAAAAATAGGATAATATATAATAGGTTAATATGTAAAACTATTTAAGGAGACTTATTATGGCTATAACAAGAAGGCTGGTAGAAAAGCAGACAGCCTACAGAAAAAATCCCATAGTGCAGGGAATAAACAACTTCGTCGGCTCTCCGTGGTGCGTAGCTGTTTTGGGCTTGCTTACCGTTATTGCTTTTGCCTTTTCGCTTGAGGTGGTATTCTACACCATCGTTGCGATCTACGCTACATACGTAGGTATTTTTTGCGATGATTTTAAGCCTCTTATGCCGCTGTTTATTTTATGCTACATAACGCCTTCTATAAGTAATAATCCGGGTAAGAGCGATCAGGGTCTCTTCTACGGCGCGACGGGAATATATCTTATTTGTATCGTATCCGTTGCTATCCTTACTCTTATCATAAGACTTGTTTTGGATGAGAATATCGGCAGAGCATCTCTCTTTACCAAAAAGCGCTCTTTGCTCCTTGGTATGATCATTCTTGGAGCATCATATTTCCTCTCGGGAATCGGTAGCGAAAAGTATCTGGAGTATGTAAAAAGTAATCTTTTCTTTGCATTAATCCAGTTTGCTTCGATAGTTTTGCTTTATTTTATCTTCTCCTCGGCTATAGATTGGGATAAGATGGACGTGGATTATTTCGCTTGGATCGGTCTGATAATGGGTATTGTCGTTGCCCTTGAGGTAGGTTGTATCTACATCTCAGAGGACGTAATCGTGAACGGCGTTATCAACCGCGGTAAGATCTATTCAGGCTGGGGCTGCTACAATAATATTGGCGCGATCATCAGTATGTCCATTCCCTTTGCCTTCTATTTTGCCTGTCGCAAAAAATACGGCGCCCCCTTCCTTCTGGTAGGCTGCGCTCTTCTCGCTGCAGTCTTCTTCAGTTGCTCCAGAGGCTCTATGGTTGGCGGCGTATTTGCTTTTGCCGTATCCTTTATTTACACCTTCTTTAGGGCGGAAAATAAAAAGCTTACGCGTATTTTCTCCTTTGCATTGGTGGGAGTTGCTATCGTGGGAGCAGTTATCCTCGGAGATAAGATCCTTGCGATCTTTAACGAGGTTCCCAGCATTTCCGACGTAAATGACGGCTCTATCAGCTTCAACGATTCGGGACGCTTTGACATTTACAAGAACGGTCTTAAGGTATTCCTCGATAATCCCATCTTCGGCCAGACCTTCTATCCCGCGTCCTTCCCGATGTACGATTTCTCTGACGTAGAGGCGTTCAGCTCCTTCTTCCCGCCCCGTTGGCATAATACCGTAATTCAAATGCTTGCCTCCTGCGGCGCTGTCGGTATGCTTGCATACAGCTATCACAGAATTGACACCATCAGACTCTACATAAAGAAGCGCAACGATACCAACACCTTTATCGCGATATCCATTGTGGCTCTCCTTGGAATGAGCCTTCTCGATTGCCACTTCTTCAACGTAGGTCCCGTATTCTTCTACTCTATGTGCCTCGCGGTTATGGAGTTTGGTAAAGAACAATAAATAAGCAATTATTAAAATAGCACCGACAAATCCGTTGGTGCTATTTTCTATATAAAAAACACGCTCCCTTGCGGGAGCGCGTTTTTTATATAAACTAATATTGCGAAAATGCCCTAAATTAGTTCTTAAGAGCAGCCTGCCTGCGAGCCGCTTCGTTTAGTACGAAGCCAAACTCACAGCGGGCTCGCGGTGCATTTTCTTTCGAAAATGCTTAAAATTAGTTCTTAAGAGCAGCCTGAGCAACAGCAAGTAGCGAAGCGGCGCGAGCGTGTAAGAAAACAACACAGTGCGTTGTTTTCCCGCGAGCGTGACCGAGCCGAAGCGAGACCGTGCGATCGGAACTCCGAAGGTGACGAGAGTAAAAACTGTTGATAACAGTTTTTACCGAGGATGAGATTAAAATAAGGAGTTTATCAAACGGGCTTGCCCGTGAAGTATAAACGACTATATTTTAACGAGGAAGAGCAGGATTAAAAAATGTGACCCCTTTCGGAGTCACATTTTTTACCATATATTAATTAGTTCTTGAGAGCAGCCTGAGCAGCAGCAAGACGTGCGATCGGAACTCTGAAGGGAGAGCAGGATACGTAGTCAAGGCCGATCTGGTGGCAGAACTCTACGGATGTGGGGTCACCGCCGTGCTCACCGCAGATACCTACGTGGAGGTGCTCGTTTGCGGGTCTGCCGAGGGTAACAGCCATATTCATAAGCTTACCAACACCGGTGGTGTCAAGCTTTGCGAAGGGATCGTTCTCGAAGATCTTTGCATCGTAGTAAGCATTAAGGAACTTACCTGCGTCGTCGCGGGAGAAGCCATAGGTCATCTGAGTAAGGTCGTTAGTACCGAAGCAGAAGAACTCAGCTTCCTTGGCCATCTCGTCAGCCAGCAGGCAGGCACGGGGGATCTCGATCATGGTGCCGA
>JAFWXZ010000042.1 GCA_017522795.1 Clostridia bacterium
CCGCGTCAACGACCTCGGTGTGTCCGAGAGCCGCAACGGTTTCCTGTGCAACCTTGTAGTCGCATCTGGAGCAATGAGAGCCTTCGGTAAGTCCTGTTTCGGTGCATGTAGGAGCCTTTGCGGAATCCTTAACCATATCGTGACCGAGCGCGTCGGTTTCCTTCTGAGGAACGAGAACGGTATTACATACGGAGCAGTGCTTACCTGTGGTAAGTCCCTTCTCTGTACAGGTAGCTGCCTTGCCCTCGTCTACAACCTCGGTGTGTCCGAGTGCTGCAACGGTCTTCTGAGGTACGAGAACGGTATCACATACGGAGCAATGCTTACCCTCGGTCTTACCAGGCTCGGTACAGGTTGCTGCTACTGCTGCGTCAACGACCTCGGTGTGAGGAAGAACGGGAACGATCTCCTGGTCAACGAGAATCTCGCCACAGCCAGAGCACTTCTTACCTTCGGTAAGGCCTGTAGCGGTACAGGTAGCTGCCTTTGCGGGAAGAGTGATCTCATCCCATCTGGAGTGGTCGTGAGAAAGCTCTGCGATAGAACCTGTCTCTGTCTCGGGACAGTTCTTACATGTACGAGCCTTAACGCCCTTGTTGGATTCGGTGGGCTCCTTGATTACTTCCCAATCGCCAAAGGAGTGACCGGAAGCGGTAATAACGGTCTGAGCTACGAGAACCTCATTACATACGGAGCAGTGAGAGCCTGCGGTCTTACCGTTTTCGGTACAGGTTGCTGCTACTGCAGCATCCTCAACCTCGGTGTGCTCATATACGTGAGCGATCTCGAAGGTGACGTAAATAGCGCCATCAATCTTTTGTTCAAGATCGGTAAGGAGAATGGAATAAACATCCTTATTTGTCTCACAGGTGCCGTACTGTACCTGATAAATGCCTCTACCTACGTAGATAGGATTAAGTGCGGGAATAGCAAGAGTAAGCTCTGCGCCACAAGCAACGCAATCGGTGGTAAGAGAGCCGTTAGCCTCTGCGGTAGGCAGAGTGATGATAGTGTACTCGGAATCCTCTTTAATAGTATGAGGAAGCTTTTCGGTTTCGCTGTCGGTATAGCTATCGCCGCAAGCGGAACAGGTGTGAGTAGTATAGCCTGCGGTTGTGCAGGTAGGAGCGGTTACCTTGGAATCATAGGAGTGACCAAGCTTTGTGGTTGTGCTATCTGTGTAGGTATCGCCACAAACACAAGTATGTGTGGTATATCCGTCTGCGGTACAGGTAGGAGCAGTTACCTTAGACTCATAGGAGTGCTCGGTGTGCCAAGTGCCTGCGTTCCAGTTTTCCTCGGTAGCCTGAATATGATAGATGTTTGCACCGTCTGCAGAAACTGCAATGTCCTCAGACTGTCCCCAAGTATCGTTATCCCAACCGTTAGGAAGTGCAGGGTTCATTCTTACGTAAATGAAGTGAGTATAACCGGCAGGAACGGTTGCAGAATAATAATTATAACCGTCAGCCTTTACCATATCTACCCATTCATTCTTTCCGGAAGTGATGTTGTAGCAGTAAAGAACAAAACGGGCATTGTCAGCATCCCAATTTCCAAGAATAAGGTGATAATCTCTTGCCTCTTCAAGAACGTAGGAAGAAATTACAACGCTAAGCTTTCCTTCGGCAACAGAAATAGTCAAATCGCAACCGTCGGTAGGAATATTTACTCCATAATTAAGCTCTGCACCAATTACGCCGTCCTTACCAAAGGCACCAGTCCAAGAATTGTTCTTAACAACCTTAAATTCATAATAACCCTTGTTTACATTTTCGTATACGATGGTGTAAACCTTGGTTTCAGAATTGTAAAGAAGATTATTGTTGACATCATCGGTAGACCAATCGGTTCCGCAAAGGGACTTGTTGCCTGCAACGGTATAAATGTCACCGGTCTTACATACTTTACATTTGCCGTAATCATCGTAAGAGTGAGGAATAGGATCTGTATCAACTATTTCTTCTTCGGGAGTAATGCACTTCTTGCAATCATTACAATAAGTATACTGCTGACCGCCCTCTGTACAGGTAGCGGTATTAACAACCTCAGTATTCTTGTGTGCACAATAAGTGGAATCGATAGCTCCGCAATCTGTTCTATCACAAACGCCATCTACATAGTTGTGACCAAGGGGCTCGGCATCAGGATTCGCCTGACCGCATACACAAGATTCTGCCTTGATACAAGTTGCAGGAACGGTATAGGAATGCTCGTGATACCATTTGTTAGTAGAATTGTTGAAAATGTTGTTATAGTCAGCGGGAATATCAAGTTCTGTTGTTTGAGACGCGTTAGATCCAATGCTGAATATGATTTTATCATACTCAACAGGAACCTGAGCATACAGATTACCGTCCTCGTCAACACTCATCTTATGTCCAGGCCATGCACCTGCATTGGCATTGGTATTAGAATTATATGCGTACCAATATGTGTTTTCCCACTTAGCAGCATTATTGAGATACACTGTTGTATATTCTGTGGTAGCATCACATCTGATACAATCTCCATCTTCATAATAATGGCCAAGCGCGGCTGTATCTTCGGTGTAAACATCTCCACATACAGAACAGGTATACGTTGTTTTACCTGCTGCTGTACAAGTTGCTGTTGTTACAGAAGAATACTGATGATCACATTCAGGAGCTACTATTTCTACACTTACCGTAGTTCCCTTAAGTGTGATAGTTACAGTACTTCCGTCTTTATCTACTGTGATATTCTTATCAGAACTAGGATAAGCTATATCCCATGAACTATCTCTAGCGCATTTGAAGGAATAGGGGCCCTTAGAAACATTTTGATAAACCTTAGTATACGTGCCTGTTGCAGGATCATAAGTCATAAAATCGGCTTTGTTTGAAACGTTCCATCCGTTACCTCCAAGAGTACCGGCAACGGTATACGTATGACCTGCATTACAGCCATCGTTGGTGCACTTTCCATATTCGTCATAATTATGGTTTGTGCAGGACGGAGCCGTGTAAGTGATGGTCAAAACCTTACCGGTGGTATAAGTGAATGTATACGTACCATCCTTCGATGCGACGAGCTTCATATTATCGCCGTTGCTGTTAACAGTTACATTGCTACAGGTATCGGTATATGTCTTACCATTACCATACCAACCGCCGCCGTAAACCATTTTGAACTCGTAAGTTCCTGCACTGAGGCCTATTGAAATGGAATAAGCGCCATTCGTTTCAGTGCTGGTTGAGTTGGCAGTTGTGCTCCAACCATTAAAAGCACCAGCAACAGCCACAGTTGTCGCCGCGGATGCGGGGATTATTGCAAGAGTCATCATAAGAAGCATTACGACAACTAATGCAATTGAAATTTTGCGTGTTGTTTTCATAAAAATTTCCTTTCTATGTATTTATTATTTTACGCCATAAAGATTATAGCACATTTGTTTATTTTTTTCAATATATCGCGCGAGAGTTTTATTTTTTTGTGGAGTTTGTACAATTTTCGAATTTTCGGAAAAGCAAAATGAAAGCAAAAGATAATTTACAAAAAACGAAAAAAGTTTAATTATCCGAACAAGGAACGGAAAAAGGTGTAAAAAGCAAAAGAGCAGGACGCCCTTTGACTTCCTGCTATTTTATTTAAATTTGTGCAACATTAATAAAATTTAGTAAAATTAACGCGTTAGGTAATCGACCACCTCGGCGGGAGTATCGGCAATATGGGTGAAGCCGGAGGTTTCCAGTTCTTCCCTGCTACCGTGTCCCCAGCTGACGCCAAGGCTGTCTATGCCGCATTTTGCCGCGCCATCGGCATCGTACATTCTGTCGCCGACGAGAATAGCTTTGCTTCTGTCTGCGCCCACTGCGTTCAGGCTGTATTCAAGGACCTGCCACTTATGGTCGCGGTTGTCGCCTGCCGCGCCACCCATAAAATCAAAATACTTATCGAGGCCGAAAAGCTTCATTATCTTAATAGCGGTGCCCTCGGGCTTTGAGGTAGCGAGTACGAGGGTTTTTCCAGCTGCCTTCAGCGAAGCGAGCATATCGTGAATACCGTCGTACACCTTGTTATCCCACCAGCCGTATATATTGTAATACTCGCGGAATTTTTCGATAGCGTCGATCACCGTATGCTCGTTGAAACCAAACTCATCCTGCCATACCACGTAGAGCGATGGACCGATAAAGCGGCGCAGAGAATCGCGGTCACCGTAGTCGGTGACACCCATCTTTTTAAATGCGTAGATAAAGCCGTCCACAAGTCCCTGCTCGGGATCGGAGAGTGTGCCGTCAAGGTCAAAAGCGATAACATCGTATTTTTTCATATAGTCCTCGTTTTTTTCGTGTTTTTACATTTATTATAGTATAACTTACGGCGAAAGTCAACAAAATATAAGAAAAAGCCCCGTTTTAAAAACGGAGCTTTTATCACTTCATCCGTCGCAGTCGCGACACCTTCCCCTCAAGTGAAAGGCGAATCATTCATTCTGAATTCATTAAACAACGCCCTGCGCCAGCATCGCATCCGCCACCTTGAGGAAGCCTGCGATATTCGCGCCTGCAACGAGGTTGCCTGCCATACCGTACTTTTCAGCGGCGGCTACGGAATTTGCAAAGATATTCTTCATAATCTGATGAAGTTTCTCGTCAACCTCCTCGGCAGTCCAGCTGTATCTCATAGAATTCTGGCTCATTTCAAGGCCCGAAACAGACACGCCGCCTGCGTTCACAGCCTTGGAGGGAGCGATTGCAATTCCCTGCTCGGTAAGGTATGCCGCCGCCTCCGCGGTGGTGGGCATATTGGAGACCTCGACGTAATACTTCACGCCGTTTGCCACCAGCTTCTTTGCATCATCAATATCCACCTCGTTCTGAGTTGCGCAAGGCATAGCTACATCCACCTTTACGCCCCATGGCTTCTCACCCTTGAAGAAGGGTACGCCGAATTTGTCTGCATAATCCTCTACTCTGTTGCGGCAGGATGCGCGCATTTCAAGGAGATAATTGATCTTTTCCTCGGTGTTGATTCCGTCGGCATCGTAAACGTAGCCGTCGGGGCCCGAGATGGTGACAACCTTGCCGCCAAGCTCGGTGATCTTCTTCACACTTCCCCAAGCCACATTACCGAAGCCGGAAATAGCAAAGGTCTTGCCCTCTATGGTATCACCAAAATATTTAAGCATTTCAACGGTATAGTAGACCGCACCGAATCCAGTCGCCTCGGGACGAACGAGAGAGCCGCCGTAAGGAAGTCCCTTGCCGGTAAGAACTCCTGTGAACTCGTTTCTGAGGCGCTTGTACTGACCGAAGAGGTAGCCTATCTCTCTTGCGCCAACTCCGATATCACCTGCGGGAACGTCGGTGTCCGCGCCTATGTACTTGGAAAGCTCGGTCATAAAGCTCTGGCAGAAGCGCATGACCTCGGCATCACTCTTGCCCTTAGGATCAAAGTCGGAGCCGCCTTTACCGCCGCCCATAGGAAGACCTGTAAGAGAGTTCTTAAAGGTCTGCTCAAATCCTAAGAATTTTATAATACTCTCGTTTACGGAAGGGTGGAAGCGAAGTCCGCCCTTATAAGGACCGATAGCGCTGTTGAACTGAATACGGAATCCGCGGTTTACCATAACCTTGCCATCGTCGGCGGTCCAGGGCACACGGAATTTAATAATTCTCTCGGGCTCGACGAGGCGTTCGAGAACGCCGCTCTTGATATACTCGGGGCTCTGCTCGAGGACGGGCTCGAGAGATTCAAGAACCTCAAGAACAGCTTGGTGAAACTCGGGTTCGCCGGGGTTGCGTCTTTTAACCGTTTCCATAAGCTCGTTAAGATACTGTAATTTGAACATAATACATCTCCTAAAAAATTACTTACTAAAAATATAACACAAAGGCGGCACAAAATCAATAGATTTTCGCAATATTTTGTCAAAATGTACGATAAAGACTTAAGCATAGCGAGGCAGGGGAGATAAAAATGAAGGAAAACATTGAAAAAAGAATGATAAAACTGCCTGCACGCGCATCGGTATGGTATCTTGCGGTCAGCCTGATAGCTAAGGGAATGGGTGTATTGACAATGCCTCTTTTCACAAGGCTGCTTGACGGAGAGGAATACGGACAGTTTGCGCTTTATATGACTTTGCTTGGAGGAGGAACAGTCATATGCTCGGCAGTTAATTCGGGCAGTGCCCTTTACAACGGGCTAAGGAAAAACTGTGACAAAATAGAAACCTATTTAAAATCTGCGTTAGCCGTTTCCACGGCCATTTCTCTGCTATTTTGTCTACTTTTATTTGTATTTTTACCAATTTTAGAGCTAAGTCGCGTTTTTCTTCTACCTCTCACCATCCAACTTTTTTGTGACGGAGCAGTCGCCGTTTTGCTCGGCGCGGAGAAATATTATTACAGGTATAAGACGGTTGCGGTAGTAAGTCTGACCACCGCCGTGCTTCCGCCCATTATCTCAGTTATTATACTTATGAGAGGTGATTTTGGCTATTCGGTAAGAATATACTCGCTGCTTTTTGTTTCCGTGATTGCAGCACTCTACGCGCTGATAAGGCTGCTTCGGGCAAGGGGGAGTAAGGAGAATAAAGCAGGCGGAGAATTGATAAAAGAGGTGATTAAATTTTCATCGCCAATGCTTCCCCACTCGGTATTAACGGCTGTGACAGGTCAGGCGGACAAGCTGATAATCACCGCCATTTTGGGAGCGACGGCACTAGGAAAATACTCGGTAATCTTCTCGCTTGGAATAGCCCTGCAGTTTATCGTAAACGCAATAGGCTCCGCCTTGTCGCCCTGGATAATACGAAGGCTTGAGGTAGGCGAGGGGAGAAGGATCGCAGAGCTGATCTCACCTATGGTGCTGGGCTACTCTGCCCTCGGTGTATGTTTAATTGCGGCTTCGCCCGAGGCTCTCGCCATACTTGCACCGCTTGAGTATTTTGATGCTTTCCCTGCCCTGCTTCCTATTGCGCTGTCCACACCCTTTTTCTTCCTCTCCACAGTTGCAACGGTGGGCATCGTACACTCGGGAAGAACGGGCTATTCGCTTATCGTATCGTCGGCAAGCGGAATTTCTTGCATTATTCTTAATTATACGTTAATCGGCAAATTCGGTTATTTCGGTGCGGGACTTGCATTCCTTATCTGTCAAGCGGTGGAGGCGGTATTAAGCATAGTGCTTTTGCTACGAACGGAAGAAAGGGATATGATAGATCCAAGGGGCGTTGCCCTTTCTTTGCTTATTCCTGCGCCCTTTAGCCTGCTGATGTATATGCTTCGCGAGATGCTGATATGGCGTTCGGTCATGCTGATCCTTCCTGCAATAATGCTGCTGTACTGTCTAAAGAAGGCGAAGGGATTAGTTATCGAAAAAACTGCAAAAAGCGCATCATAATGTTTATTTTGTTATAGAAAAAAGGGCTTTTCGCCCTTTTTTTCTCAATATTCGTCGATATCGACGTATTTCTCTCTTGCCTCGACGGAATAGCCTTGAAGCAATCCTGCAAACTCCTCGCTGCACTCGATAAGCAGCTCTGCCCTCTCGTGCCTTGCCGAGGTGGTGATGCGATAGCTGTCCTTTGGATCAAGGGTGGGAAGATAGGAGTATCTGATCACTCCTGCGGGTGTTTTGTGCTCACGGCGCGCGTGGGAATTCTCGCGATCAATTTTAACTATTTCACAAAGCGCAATGCGGCAGAGGGTGGTCTGCCTTTTTCCAATCTGCTGTCTGACAACAAAAACAGGGGTACCGTCCGAGTCAAAGGTAATATCGTAAAACCAGATAGGAGAGATATATTTAGTGTAAAAAACCATAGCAATGGTGAGGAACGCAACGCCTCCAAGACCGATTATTCCTTTATAGGATTCTATAAGCGTGGACAGAAGTATAAGCGCAAATGACAGCAGCATAGAAATGATAAACGCCGCCCGCGCCTTGTTATTGGATGGCTTTGGCTTTACCGAAAACTCTCTTATCATACCGATTCTCCTTATGATTTTACATTTATTATAGCACAATTTGAGAGCTTTTTCAACAGAAATATGAAAAAGGCCCGATGCCGAGCCTTTTTCTACCAATAATATTAAAGAAGGCTATCTCTGCCGTAGTACATATCCCGCTTCTCTTCCTCGGTCAGATTATCAATGTCGAGGCCCTGACGCATAGCGGTCCAGGCGCGGTTTGGAACGGGGGGATTAAAGGCAGGCAGCTCGATTCCGGGGGTGTTTATACCCGACACTGCACCCGGCGCATCCTTACGGTAGTTTCTCACGTTATGCTTTTCGGTGTTGTCCATTGTTTTCTTGTCATTATGCTTATCCATTTTATGCTCCTTTCTAATGGTTAAGCTTATTTTGCGCTTTTTTCGTCCGTTTATGAGTGACTATTGATTTTTCTTCTATAATGTGATAAAATGGGCGTAGAAAACAAAGAAGGAGCATTTTGATGCTTTACAACAATTTAAGCGGGTATTTCAGAGAAAAGTACGGCAAACGGCTTAGCAAGATCTGCATCGACGGCGGTTTTTCCTGCCCTAACCGCGACGGAAGATGCGGCGAGGGCGGCTGTATTTACTGCGGTGAGCGAGGCGCGGGAGAGCATATCGATCCTACGCTCTCTATTGGTGAGCAGGTAAGAGGTGCTCTTGCAGACGCCGAGGCTGAGGATATGTTCGTGGCGTATTTCCAGAACTTCACCAACACCTACGCGCCCTTATCCGTATTAAAGGAAAGATATGACGCGGCGCTGATCGACGAGAGGATAAAAGTGCTGGCTATCGGAACCCGTCCCGACTGTATTGACGAGGAGATAGCGAAGCTTATCGCATCATACAAGGAAAGATGCGACGTGTGGGTGGAATTCGGTCTTCAGACCGCAAGCGATAAAACGGCGGATAAAATTAATCGCGGATATCACAGAGATGCATTTGAAGCTGCTATGGAGCTGATGAAAAAATACGCTATCCCCGTGGTGGTGCATCTTATAGTAGGTTTGCCCGATGAAAGCATAGACGACGTGAAAAATACGGTCGAGTACATAAACCGATTTGATCTGTTCGGTATCAAGATACACTCGATCTACGTTATGCGTAATACCAAACTTGCAGAGATGTATGAAATGGGGGAGTACACGCCGCCCACGATGGAGGAATACGTAGAGTCTGCTGTGTATATTCTGACACATATAAAACCCGATATAACGGTGCATAGACTGACGGGAGATTGCCCAAGAGATCGGTTGGTTGCACCACAGTGGAACAGGGCAAAAAGTGAGATAATTAATACTATTGTTTACAAAATGCAGCTTTATGGGTTAAGTCAAGGCTGCAAATACCAATAAAAAAACACCGTTCGAGCTACAAAAAACTCGGGCGGTGCTTTTTATTATATCATCTTTTCAAGAATGGAAATTACATTATCCTCAAGCTCGTCAAAGGACATATTAAGGTTGCCCTTAAAGTAGTCTACCATGGTGTCAACGCAGGCGTTTGCAACGAAGCTGATCTGCAGGTGACGGACGGTCTTGTTATTTGAAAGCAGGGGGGACTTGATCTTCTCAAGCACGCGTTTTATGAGAATATGCTTGATCTTATCAATAAAGAATACCGCATCGGGAGAGTCGGCAACCTTGCTGTATATCTCCTCGTTTTCCTTGAGAAACGCGAAGATGCTCTTGATATAAACGCGATAATCGGCTGTTTTATCCGCCTCCATAGCGTCTATAATACTGTCAAGCTCGGAAAGAAGCTCGCGCATCATCTCGTCAGCCACTGCGTAAACGTCCTCATAGTGATTATAGAAGGTGCTTTTCGCTATATCCGCCCTCTCGGCAAGCTCGGCTACGGTGATATTGGCGATAAGCTTCTTTTCATCTATAAGATCAACGAAGGCGGTGCGAATCATTTTTTTTGTTCGGGTGGAATTTCTATATTCTTTCTTCATATTTTTTTTACATCCTTTATCAAACTTTTTGGACGATTTAAGACGCTGAGTCCAAAATTGCATTTTGAAATAAATTTAGTCGTTGACTTCATTTTGCTGTTATTATAATATAAAATCACCAAAATGTCAAGTAAGTACGTAATTCAAGGAGGCAAGCGGTGAAAAAAACAAAAAAGCATTCGGGCGCATTTATGCACAGAGTGTCCGAAATCATTGTTGACAAGCGCGGTATTATCTTCATTGTAGTAATATTGAGTATGATCTTCTCAGCCTTTTCCGTCGGATGGGTGGAGGTTGAAAACGACCTTACCAAATTCCTTCCCGACGGCTCCAGCTCACAGATAGGAGCGGACGTCATGTTCGAGGAATTTACCCTTATGGGCATGGCGCAGATAATGGTTGCAAACGTTTCTCTCGATGAGGCGTGGGAGATCAGAGAAAGGATGCAAGCGATAGACGGCGTGCAGATGGTTGTATTCGGGGAGGATAAGTCCTTCTACAACAACGCCTCTGCCTGCTATACCCTGACCTTTGACTATCCCCAGAGTGATGCGAGATGCGAGGTTGCCCTTGACGAGATCAAGGCAATGCTTTCGGGCCATGACGCATACGTCAGCTCGGATATCGGAAATCCGATCGGTGATATTCTCGACAAGGAGATCGTTCTGATGATCTCGGTGGCGGCGGTTATGATCCTTCTTATGCTGCTGCTTACCTCAAAATCGGTGGTCGAGGTGCCAGTAATACTTCTCACCTTCGTGGTTGCGATGGTGCTGAATATGGGTACGAACTTCATATACGGCAAGATATCCTTCGTTTCCAATTCGGTGACCAGCCTGCTTCAGCTTGCGCTGTCACTGGACTATGCGGTTATACTTATAAACAGATACAGAGATGCCAGCAAGCGACTTCCCCTCAGGGAGTCGGTAGTAGAGGCTCTCGAAAAATCGGTGCCCGAGGTATTCGGCAGCTCGCTTACCACCATGGGCGGTCTGGCGGCGATGATGTGCATGCAGTTCAAGCTCGGCCCCGATATGGCAATGTGCCTTATCAAAGCAATACTGTTCGCTATGCTTTCGGTATTCGTATTTATGCCCGGCATGCTTATGGTATTCGGCAAGGCTCTGCTGAAAACCCAGCACAAGAGCCTGCTGCCTAACGTTTCGTTTATCGGCAAGTTTGCATATAAGGCGAGGAAGGTTGTTGCTCCTATCTTCGTTGTTATTGTAATCGCGGCTATGTTTATTTCCAACGCCTGCCCCTTCTCCTACGGCTACACGAACCAGGAGGCAGCGAAGCTTAACGATCAGACTCTGGCAAAGAAGATGATAACCCAGAACTTCGGCGCGACAAATATGATCGCCCTGCTCGTTCCCTCGGGTGATTTTGAAAAGGAGGCTGCTCTGCTTGCAGAGCTTGAAGCTCGCGAGGAGGTAGGCAGTACGATGGGTATTGCCGGTATGGAGATAATCAACGGATATACCCTGACCGATAAGCTCAGCCCCAGAGAATTCTCCGAGCTTGTGGGACTTGACTACGAGCTTGCCGGTGTAATTTACGCGGCGTATGCGGCATCGAACGAAAATTACGGCAGCATCATAAATGATATATCAAAATATGAGGTTCCCCTTATCGACATCGTGGTATTTGCCGTCGATCAGATAGACTCGGGTCTTATTGATCTTGAGGGTATGGATATGAGCGGTATGGGTGATATGGGCAGCATTGATATGGGTAGTATGGGCGGAATGATCGACACAAGCGATCCCGCTGCTCTGCTCGGCGAGGCAAAGGAGCTGCTTGACACTGCACTGTCTATGACGGTTGGTGAAAATTACAGCAGAATGGTAATTTACCTCAATCTTCCCGACGACAGCGACGAAACGTTTGCGTTTATTGAGGAGATGAAGGATATTGCAAGAAGCTATTACGGCGACGTTGATATCTACGCGGTAGGTATGTCCACCACCTCTATGGACTTCAAGGGCTCCTTCCAGCTTGATAACTTCATAGTGACGGCGGTTTCTATAATCATCGTGCTTATAGTACTTCTGTTCTCCTTCAAATCCGTTGCTATGCCCATTATTCTGATACTTGTTATTCAGGGCTCGATATGGATAAACTTCTCTATCCCCTCGCTTATGCAGACGCCCATATTCTTCCTCGGATACACGATCATCTCCGCGATGCAGATGGGCGCGAATATCGACTATGCGATAGTAATTGCAACGAGATATAACGAGCTTAAGGGCAAGATGGATAAGCGTTCGGCAATCATTGAAACTATGAACTTCGCCTTCCCGACGGTTATTACCTCGGGCGCGATAATGTCTATTACTTCCCTGCTTATCGGATATATGTCCTCCGAGGCGACTATCTCAAGCCTTGGTATCAACCTTGGACGCGGAACGATAATCTCAATAATCCTCGTTCTCTTCGTGCTTCCCTCCCTGCTTCTCGTCAGCGACAAGCTTGTTGAAAAGACCAGCTTCAAGCTTTTCAAGAAGAAGGAAAAGACGCAGGAGAGCGATGGCAGAGTTCGAGTTTCGGGACGTGTCAGCGGTGAGATCTGCGGCTGGATCGAGGGCGATATTGATGCCGTAATCGACGGAAACGTAAGCCTGAATTTACATTCGGGGGAATTAAACGAGGAAAAGGAGGTTGATTAAAATGAAAAACATGAATAGAAAAATCAGCCTTGCGCTTGTCCTCTCTATGATTTTTGCTCTGATAATGGGAGTATCTGCTCCCATAGTGAGCTATGCAAGCGACGAAACGGTTTATATAAATAACGCAGAGGATCTGATTGCTTTTGCGAAAAAATGCTCCTATGACGCCTGGTCCAAGGGAAAGACGGTTGTTCTGACCGAGGATATTTCTCTCGAGGATGTGGCGTTCGAGCCAATTCCCTCCTTCAGCGGTATTTTTGACGGTGGAGAGCATACCATAAGCGGTCTTGAGGTCACGGGATATTTTGCTCCGGCGGGACTTTTCGCAACTCTCACCGAGGGTGGCGAGATAAAGAACCTCAAGCTGTCTGCGGTAATTGCTCCCGAGGGCGACAAGGGCTGTGTTGGCGGTATTGTCGGTGACAATTACGGCAAAATTGAGAACTGCAGCTTTAGTGGTACCGTGATCGGCGCATGTGACGTGGGCGGTATTGCAGGCATTAACAGAGTAAGCGGAAGCATTTCAGGCTGTGTCAGCGATGCCGAGATAATCGGCGAGAGCCGCACGGGCGGTATTGCAGGCACAAGCGACGGACTTATCTCCTCCTCGCAAAGCAAGTCGAGAGTAAACACGGTTGCCGTTGATCCCTCCCTCTCGCTTGAGGATATAAATCTCGATCTTACTCTTGATATAAGCAAGCTTCCCTCTCTCTTTAAAAACAAATTGACTATGACCGACACCGGCGGAATTGCAGGCTACTGCACGGGTATGATAATGGGCTGTGTCAACGAGGGCAGAGTCGGTTATCCTCATATTGGATACAACGTGGGCGGTATTGCAGGTCGCAGCAACGGTCATCTTATCGGAAATACAAACAAGAGCGATATATTCGGACGCAAGGACGTAGGTGGTATCGTCGGTCAGATAGAGCCCCATATCAGCTACGATCTCTCCGAGGATCTGCTGCTCTCTCTGAAGGCAGAGCTTGACGAGATGAGCGCAGTCATCGGCGGCGCGGTTGACGAGGGCAGCGGAGGTATTCCCGAGATCTCGGGCAGACTTGACGTTATTCTTGAGAACCTTGACGGCGCGACGGATTCGCTGAATATTCTCATTAATAACGGCACCGACTACGTGGACGGTGTGACGGGCGAGATCAACAGAGTCAGCGAGGTGCTGAGCGAGGTTATCTCCCAACTGTCAGGCATTACCGAGGATATACCGAAGCTTTCGGGAATGCTTGAAAATGGACTTTCCAAGCTTGAAAGCGCACTTATAGGGCTTGAAAATATTGCGACCATAGGCAAGGAATCCATTGAGGATCTGAAGCTGGCGGCTGACGATGCATCGGCTGCGTTTGATCATATAAGCAAGAGCCTTACATCTATTGAGGGCGGTCTTGCAAGGCTTGAGGAGGCTATCACTGTAGAGGACAAGGCGGCTGTAGAGGCGGCGCTTGGCACAGTGGCAGACGGACTTTCCGCCCTCGTAGATTCCTTTGAAAAGCTGACAAATGCAATTGTAGTGGTGAACGACGTTCTCTCCGACGCGGCGTGGATTGACAAGGGAATCGAGGAGTTCTCTGCCCTTACAAAAATATTCTCCGACATTACCGACTCGGTAGCCAAGCTTTACGAGGCTACGAGCGAGATAAAGGAAAATATAGATATTCACTGGTCCAAGATCACCGAGGCGGGCGAGGAGCTGAGCAATGCTATCGGTCATATGGCCGAGGCAACGAGAGCTCTAACCGAGGCACTCGACTATATGGATCAGGGTGTAAAGAAAATCAGCGACGGACTTGAAATGCTGTCGGAGTCGGTAAGCATAAACGATTCCCTTGCAGTAGAGGACGCGATCGGGAAGATAAGAATAGGCTTTGACGAGCTTATCAGCGCGGCGGCAAAGGCCGGCGAGGCTTTAAACAAGCTTTCCGATGTAATGGCAGAGCTTGAGGCGGGCGGAAATCTCGGTGACGTTCTCGGTGATGCGGCAGGCGCGATTGGCGATCTTGCAGAGGCGGGAACGCAGGCGAGCAATTCGCTCACCACTCTGCTCGGCGGCATATCTACCCTGCTTGATAATATTGAAATTGACAGCGACAAGCTCATCGCGGGGGGCGCTCTCGTTATCGAGGGACTTGACGATCTGTCTGTTTCCATCGGCAAGATGAGAGATGCGGCTGATGCGCTCAGTGAGGGTATGACCGCCCTTGACAAAGCAATAAAGGCGGCAAACGATGCCGTTGTAATAAAGGACGAGGATAAGCTGAATGCCGCGCTTGATCAGGCTTACGACGCGCTTGGACAGATCATCGGCTCTATGCAGGAGCTGGCGCAGCTTATGACAGAGGTCAGCGAGACCTTAAAGGAAGCAAAGCTCTGGAGCGACAGACTCTTTGAGGCTACAGGCAAGGTGACCGACGCGATGTCCCAGATGGCGGCGGCGCTTACCACAGTACAGAGCGGAATTGACTCGCTCAGAGAAAACCTATCCTTTGATATAGATGCCTCGGAGGAGGGACTTGGCTTAATACGCGAGGGACTTGGCGAAATGGCAGATGCAGCAGTGGCAATAAAGGACTGCTTTGCCCATCTTTCAGACGCGATGGCAGACCTTGACCTTGCGGCAGAGTATGCACCTGCGACTATTGCAGACCTTAAGGAAGCTATCGGTCACTTCGCTGATGCATTCGGACTTATCACTTCTATGTCAGAAAAGATAGACCGCCTTGTCGGTTATCTTGACGGAGTCGATCCCATACAGATCCCCTCTCTTAACGAAAGTGTCACCGAAGAGGCAAACAGACTGTTTATCTACATCTCGGTGATCGAAAACGAGCTTAAGGCGCTCAACGCCGATATAACCAAGCTCAGCAGCGATATGGTGGAGCGTGTCGGCAAGCTTAACAACATTTTCAATGAGATGAGCGACAATATCGTGGATATGATCTACGGTCTTGACGATCAGCTTATTGATAGTGAGATCAGCGAGAGTGAGATCGACAGCGTGACGAGCGGAAAGATCTACGGTTGTCAGAATGAAGGCAACGTTCAGGGTGACAGAAACGTAGGCGGTATCGGCGGCGCTATGGGCATTGAATATTCGCTTGATCCCGAGGATGACGGCTCGGATGAGCTTTCACTTACTCAGAAAAAGCAGTATAAGCTTCGCGCGGTGATCCACGCAAGTATAAGCTACGGTGACGTCGTATCCAAGTATGACGGCGCGGGCGGTATCGTGGGTAAGATGGATATGGGCCTTATTTACGGTGCGGAAAACTACGGCGCGGTAAAGAGCGAGGCGGGCAGCTACGTCGGCGGTATTGCAGGCGTTAGCTCGGGACTGATCTCCCAGAGCTTTGCAAAATGCTCGCTTTCTGGTAAAAAGTATGTTGGCGGTATCATTGGCTCGGGCGTTGGCGAAAGCCTTTCGGGCAGCTGCAGTACGGTGAGAAACTGCTACTCTATGGTTGAGATAGTTAAGTTCACACAGTATGCAGGCGCGATCTCGAGCGCGAATGTCGGTGATTTTTCCGAAAACCTTTTCGTTTCCGACACTCTTGCAGGTATTGATCGCGTAAGCTACGCGGGCAAGGCAGAGCCTATCACCTACGAGGATCTGGTGAAAAGGAGAAGCATCCCCGACGGCTTCTACAGTCTGACGCTTGACTTTGTGGCAGACGGTGAGGTTATTCACTCGATTGAGTTTGAGTACGGCGCATCCTTTGACAGCTCGGTATTCCCCGAGATCCCCGCAAAAGAGGGACACTACGGCAGATGGGACAGAACAGAGCTGACAAAGCTGTACTTTGACACCACCGTAAGCGTGGTTTACAAGCCCTACACTACTACCATTGACAGCGACGAAAACCGCGAGAGCGGCAAAGAGGTATTCTTCCTTATCGGCGAATTTACCGACACCGATAAGATCATTGCCGAGCGCGGTTGCGACACCACCACTCTTATGCTTGAGGGAAATGCCTTTACCGAGGACAGACTCAAGGAGAGTTGGACGCTGACAATCCCTAAGGATAATCTCGAGCTTAACAATCTTCACTTCCTGCCGAGCGGCGAGAACTGCAAGATCTATATCAAGACCGACGGCGTATGGCAGCAGGTCGAAGCTAAGGAATTCGGCAGCTATCTGACCTTCAACGTCTCGGGTGAGACGGTTGAGCTGGCGGTGGTTGAAAGCAGCCTCAAAATCAGCATTGAGATCATTATTCTCCTTGCGCTGGTAGTAATTCAGGCGGTGGTTATCACCGTGATTCTCGTAAAGAGAAAGAAAAATAAAAAGCAGGCATAAAAGATTGCCGCCGCGGATAAAACCGCGGCGGCTTTTGTTTTTGGAAATTATTTACTGAAGAATGAGAGCAGATAGACCTCGCCTTTTTTCACCGACAGGATAAGTCTGCCCGAGGAGATATCCACGTCGCGGGAGCGGTAGGTAGTTCCCTTTCCGCGAGTGCCACCGGGAACAGTCTTTGAAACCGTGCAGGTGTTGTAGGGAGAGGACGCGAGAATTATCTCAAGCTTTCCCTCGTAGCCTCTGGTGACGGTCATCATAGCCGCCTCTGAGCCACCCATTGCGGCGAGGGAGTAAAGCTCCTTTCGGCTATCGTCGCCCGTGTCAACTGCGGTGCCGAGCCTATAGAGCCTTGCAAAATTGCACATTACGTTATAGGATGCGTAATGATGGGGTGTGATGTGGTCGTCCATCGAGAAGAGAGAATTTGCCCTCGAATACACGTCTGAGGTGGAGTACATCAGCATATCCGCAGAGCTTTTCTGCGCCATAATCAGCGAGGCGCCAAGCTCAGAGGGCAGGCTGTCCCGCAGGGCGGGAGGTGTGTCGCCGCGATCTATGGTATTATACTCACAGATGATGCTTTTGGTGCGGCGAAGTCCTGCTCCGTCAAGATAAGTTCTGGCATATTTCGCGTGGAGAGCAAGCTCCTCGGGACTGACGGTATAGCACGCCCAGGTGAAGAAATCGAGGGGGGCAGCGGTGGCGGGGTTGGTAATATAGGCAAAGAACTGCTGCATAAAGGGCACGTAGGTCTTCATCTCCTCGCTGGCGTCAAGGCGGTTGAGAGAGTAGAAGCCACGGGCACCGTATGCGCCGATCTTTATTCTTGGAAAGCGCTCGCGCAGGTGGTTTGCCGTCACGCGATAAAGCTCGAAATACTCCTGTCTATTTCCAGACCAGCACTCCGCCGTATCCGGAGCAGACCATATCTCCCAATACTTTATGCCCATTTTAAAGCCATTTGCCCAGCCCTCGTTATAGTGCATAACGATATGCTCGCAAATACGCGCCCATTTCTCTGCGTCGCGGGGAGGGTTTGTGTAAAGCTTTCTTGAATAGGGCTCTCTACCTTCGCCAAGACGGAAGAAAACGCCTGCGCCCGTGTTGCGAATAGAAGCAAGATAGAGGTCTGTGGGAAGGAAGTTGTAGGACTCCTCTAAATTTTCATCGGCGTCAAAGTCAGGGAAAATGCAGTGGATATTTACATACTGATTAAGGCCGTATTCGCCTGCCGCGCCTGCGGTGCGGACAAGGGGAACGCCCATCTCGGTAAATTCATCGCTGAAATCGAAGGGCAGATCGTATCCACCCGATCGGGGACCGCCGTTGATACATCCGAGGGGCTTTATCCTGCCGCATTTCTTGTCAAAATCTACTCGGATCTCCTTTTTCTCTATTTTCTCCATTATGCCCTTGCCTTTCTTATTTTTCTAATATTATTTTAACAAAACAACTCTCGGGTTGTCAAGTGCTTTATGCCGTCTTGATTTCTCTTTTTTGGTATTTTTTTGTCAAAAGGCTATCTTTCTTATTGCAAAAGCGAACAGCTTTTGGTATAATGGTAATATAAAAACAAGTCAGGCGAGGAAAAATCATGACGCGCAAGATGAATATGAAAATAACTGCCCTGCTGCTCAGCATTCTGATGCTGCTGTCTCTGCTTTGCGGCTGTACTAAGCAGGTCATAAATCTAAATGAAATACCCGACTATTACGGCGTAGCGTACGTGGAGATAAACGGCGGTGAGCCATTCTTTACCGACAGTGAGATAACAAGCGAAGCATTCGAGAGCTACTCCGAGCTTGACGCTCTCGGGCGGTGCGGCGTGGCTTTTGCCTGCATTGGTATAGAAATAATGCCCACCGAGGACAGAGGCGATATTGCCTCGGTGACGCCCTCTGGCTGGGAGTACGGCGGAGTTTCAAATAACAATCAATACGACTTCGTAGAAAACAAATACGTGTACAACCGCTGTCACCTGATCGGCTTTCAGCTGGCTGGTGAGAACGACAACGAGAGAAATCTGATCACGGGAACGAGATATCTGAACATCGAGGGTATGCTGCCCTTTGAAAATATGGTTGACGATTACGTGGAGGATACCGAAAATCACGTTATGTACCGCGTGACACCTATTTACAATGGGCTTGATTACGTGGCGCAAGGTGTGCTTATGGAGGCGTACTCGGTCGAGGATAACGGACGTGGAATTTGCTTCTGTATTTTCGCATACAACGTGCAGCCCGGTGTCACTATCGACTACTTTACAGGCGTGAACGTAGCAAATGGCGAGAAGCTGCCCGACATTGACACGTCCGACGATGACAGAAATGAAAATACAGGTAATGAAGACGGCGAGGATGACAACGGCGGTGAAAGCAGCGGCGAGGCAGCCGACTACGTGCTGAATACGAACAGCAAGAAGTATCATCTTCCAGACTCCAGCTGCGTTGATAAGATCAAGGCAGAAAACAGAGAAAATTATCACGGCACGAAGGAGGATCTTGAGGATGATGGCTACGTCGCCTGCAAGATTTGTAAACCTTAATTTACATATTTGACAAAATCAGCAGAAAGGAGGCTTAAAATGACTGAGCGCGAAAAAATAAAATTTGAACGCATGGTAGATACGTTCAGGCGCAATTTCAGGGTGACAAGGCTTTATGCCGGCTACCTTGATACCTGTCCAAAGGCTATCACAAGGGAAATGATCGACACGCTTACCGAGGACGGCGATATCAGCCGCGAGGTAGCGATCGGTGCGCTGCTGTCCGAGATATTCGGTCTCAGCTTTGACGACGCTGAGGACAGACGAATAATAATGGATTACATCACTCCGTCTATAAGACTCCTTAATGCGAAAAAATATACCGACAATCCCTACTACAAAAATATTTCTCTTGATAATCGCGCTCTCGGAAACTGGGAGATACGAAAAGAAAAATATGAGCCATATCAGGCGGTTATCTGCGACGATATGATAATTGAAGAGGACTTTACCGAGATACCGCCGCTTGGATTTTTTACAGAAGAGTTTCACTTCCCTGCCATACTGGAGAACGGAAACGAGTGGATGACACTTACCCCCGTGGACCTTGACACCTGCGAGGAGGCCATCGATGCGGCACGAGGAAAGGTAGTCACCTTTGGTCTCGGTCTAGGATACTTCGCCTATATGGCGGCACAGAAGGATGAGGTTGAATCGGTGACGGTAGTGGAGCTGTCGGAGGACGTGATACGTCTGTTTGAGAGCTATATTCTGCCACAGATGAAAAACCGACATAAGATCCGCATTGTGAAAAGCGACGCCTTCGAGTACGCCGAAGGGGTTATGCCGAGGGAGAGCTTTGACGTAGCGTTCGTTGACACATGGAGAGATGCTTCCGACGGCGCGCCAATGTACAGCAGAATGAAGGCTCTTGAGCATCTCAGTCCCAATACAGAGTTTCTTTATTGGGTGGAGGGATTTCTCCGTTCAAGGCTGCGGGCGAAGAGATTTTCAGAGATCTTTGACAAATACGAGCGTGGCGAGCTTGATCTTAGCTACGGAGAGATCGAAGAAATTATTAAAAAAATATAATTATTCAAAGAAAAAAGAGAGGATTTCTCTTGATTTTCTGTCATTTTACGTCTATTTAACCACAGTTAAGGTGTACAAAATATAATAAACACAAAAAACCTTTCTTGGAGGATTTATGAGAATATTACTTGCCGAGGACGAAAGATCGCTATCCCGCGCTATTGTCGCGCTGCTTGAAAAGAATAATTATTCGGTTGATGCCGTTTACGACGGTGATGAGGCGCTCAGCTACATTGAGGCAGGAAACTACGACGCGGTTATCCTCGACGTGATGATGCCCAAGCGGGACGGAATCAGCGTCCTTCGTGAAATGAGGGCGAGAGGTCATAGGATTCCCGTTCTTATCCTTTCGGCAAAGGCAGAGGTGGACGATAAGGTCCTTGGCCTTGATTCGGGGGCGAACGATTATCTGACAAAGCCCTTCTCGGTCAAGGAGCTGCTGGCAAGGCTTCGCGCTATGACCAGAGGCGGTGAGAGTCAGGTGGATTCTACGCTGAAGTTTGGAAATCTTACCCTTAATCTTGCAACCTACGAGCTTTGCTCCGATGCCGGCTCGCTCAAGCTTGCCAACAAGGAGTTTCAGATGATGGAAATGCTGATGAGAAATCCCGGTCATCTTATCTCTACCGAGAGGTTTATGGAGAAGATATGGGGATACGACAGCGATGCGGAGATAAACGTTGTCTGGGTTTATATCTCATACCTTAGAAAAAAGCTTATCTTGACCGGAGCCGGCGTAGAAATACGCGCACACAGAAACTCCGGATATTCATTGGAGATGGTTTAGTATGCTAAAAAGCCTAAAAACCAGGTTTGTAATCGGTACAATTATCGCTCTTGCCATAGTACTGATGCTTATAGTCGGGGCAATCAACGCATTCAATTACCAAAGCGTCGTTGCGGATGCAGACGGTACGTTGGAGCTGATTATGGAGAACGCAGGTCGATTCCCTTCCCACAACCCCGATAAAATTCCACCAAACGTTGATATCACCTTAACACCGGAATCCCCCTTTGAGTCAAGATATTTCTCTGTCGTTTTTGTTGGAAACACGCCTATCGCAGTTAATACAAGCAGCATTGCCGCCATAAACGATACGCAGGCAATTGAGATCGGAAGGCTTGTTCTTTCAAAAGAGGCAACTCAAGGCTTTTACAAGAATTACAGATATCTTATAGGCAGCAAGGACGGCAGAACCAGAGTTATTTTTTTAGACTGTACAAGACTGCTTGATAGTGCCAATACCTTTCTTTGGCTCAGCGTTTTAGTTTCTCTTGTCAGCGTGGTTGCGGTGTTTATTCTGCTGTGGTTGATTTCAGACAAAATCGTTAACCCTATGGTGGACGGATACGAGAAGCAAAAGACCTTTATTACTAACGCAGGTCACGATATCAAAACCCCTATTACAATTATCGATGCGGATGCAGAGCTACTGGAAATGGAGATCGGTGAGAACGAGTGGCTGAAGGATATTAAAAAACAGGCTGCAAGGCTCGCTACCCTTACCGGTGAGCTCATTTATCTCTCAAGGATGGAAGAGCAGGAGCACACGACCTTCGTTGACTTCCCTATTTCCGAGGTTATTGAAGAGGTGGTAAGCTCCTTCGGCGCACCCGCAAAAACCAAAAATATTACCCTCAACTCCTACGTACCCCCAGCTATATATTACAAGGGCGACGAGGGCGCTATCAAAAAACTCATTACCCTGCTGCTTGACAATGCAATAAAGTATTCACCCGATGGAGAAACGGTTAGTATTGCCCTGAAAAAGACAAGCTTTGGTCTCACTATCAGAATTTCTAACGTTGCGACTAATACTGCGAGCCTGTCGGTAAAGCATATGTTCGATCGCTTCTACCGTTCTGATGAAGCGAGAGGATCGGGCGGCGGATTTGGCATCGGTCTATCGGTGGCAAGCGCAATCGTCAGCGCGCACAGGGGTAGAATCAGCGCGGAAAAGCAAGGAGAATTTCTTATTATTGATATAAATTTATAATAAAAAAGACCGCAAAGTGTAAGCTTTTATTTACCTTTTGCGGTTTTTTCTATTTTTTCAGACTTTTTTGAAAAAAGGATATTGACCAAAGCTTAAAATTAATATATAATTAACGTAAGAAAACAATGAAAGGGGAGCTTTATGTTAAGCAGTCTTACAAAAAGCACCTATGAAGCAATACTTAAAGCAGAGCTTCGCCCTGCTATGGGCTGTACCGAGCCTATTGCCATCGCATATGCGGCATCTATTCTAACCGAGCTGCTCGGTGGCGCGCCCGACAAAATTGACGCGAGATTCAGCGGTAATATTATCAAAAACGTAAAGAGCGTTATCGTTCCCGCCACAGGTGGCAGACACGGAATCGAGGCGGCGCTGGCGGCGGGAGTTGTTTCTGCCCGTCCGGACAAGCGTCTTGAGGTACTGACCGTGCTGACAAGCGAGGACGGTGAGAGGATAGATCTGCTGCTTAAAAACTGTGAGATAAAGATTGACAAGCTTAACACGGGATGCAGCTTCGAGCTTGAGCTATACGGCGGGCGCGCAGAGCATTCCGCCGTCGTTAAGATCAGCGGAGCGCACACTAACGTGATCGAGGCGAGCGTTGACGGCGAGAATCTTACCGAAAAATACAACCAGATAACCATAGTTGAGGAGAGTGGCGAGGAGCCCGACTTCACCCTGCTGAACGTGCAGGATATAGTCACCTATGCGGACGAGGCGGACCTTGAGGCTATACGTCCCTACCTTATGAGGCAGGTCGAGCTGAATATGGCTATTGCCGAGGAGGGCCTTACGGGAGAGTGGGGCGCGCAGATCGGCAAGGTTATGCTCTCTATGGGCGGTGACCTGTCCAGAAAGGCGCGCGCATACGCGGCGGCAGGCTCGGATGCGAGAATGAGCGGCTGTGAGAAGGCTGTGTGCATTATTTCGGGCAGCGGAAACCAAGGCATTACCGCATCGGTACCTGTAAAGGTATACGCGGACGAGCTTGGTAAAAGCGAGGATGAGATGCTCCGCGCGCTTATCGTTTCCGACCTTATCACAATACATCAGAAAACGGGCATCGGTACCCTTTCTGCATACTGCGGAGCTATCAGCGCAGGCGTTGGCGCAGGCGCGGGCATATGCTATTTGCATGGTGGAAAATTCCGCGAGATCGCCCATACTCTTGTAAATTCGGTTGCTATTCTCTCGGGCACCATCTGCGACGGTGCAAAGCCCTCCTGCGCGGCGAAGATCGCTATGGCGGTAGAAGCAGGCATTATGGGCTATGAGATGTGGCGCTGCGGCAGTCAGTTCCACGGCGGTGACGGCATAGTCACCAAGGGTGTTGAAAACACCATAAAGAACGTCGGCAGGCTTGCCAAGGAAGGCATGAGCGACACCGACAGAGAGATTATTGAGATTATGTTAGGGATTTGATTACATAAAAAATCGGTTGCAAATTGCAACCGATTTTTACTTTATAAATTCAGCACGTTTTGTGCTACGAGGAGGTAGACGATAAGCGAGATGGCGTCTACCAGGGTGGTGATCAGGGGGGATGCCATTACGGCGGGGTCGAGTCCAACCTTCTTTGCAAGGAGGGGGAGGCTGGCGCCAATTACCTTGGCAAGAATGATGGTCAAGGTGAGCGACAGGGCAACGGTCAATGCTACGGGGAGAGTGACTGCCGCATTGCCGAGGAGAAGTCCGTCGATAAGCATAACCTTGGCAAAGGTGGCGACGCCGACGGTAAGGGCGCAGAGAACGCCCACGCGCAGCTCCTTCCATATAACACGGAAGAGGTCGGAGAACTCCAGCTCGGCAAGCGAGATGCTACGGGTGACCGTGACGGAGGACTGGCCGCCCGAGTTTCCGCCCGTACCCATTATCATAGGGATAAAGAGGACGAGGACGGCGGGGAGGGCTGCCTCAAAGCTGCCGAGAATCGCGCTGGAGAGCGTAGATGAAAGCATCAGTATAAGGAGCCAAGGAATTCTCGACTTCCAGATATCGAATACGTTGGTTTTAAGATAGGGTGTATCGGACGCGGAGGTGATCGCAGCCATCTTGGCGAAGTCCTCCTCCGACTCCTCGATAATAACGCCCAAGGCGTCGTCTACGGTGACGATACCGACCAGGCGGGACTCGCTGTCCACGACGGGAATTGCAAGGAAGCCGTACTTATCCAGCTTCATAGCAACCTCCTCCTTATCATCGTGGGTATGGACGGCGATAACGTTATCGTCCATAATATCCGAAAGAGCGGTCTCGGGATCGGAAATAAGCAGATCCTTTGCTGTCACGATACCGAGCAGGCGCTTATCCTTACCCGTCACGTAGCAGGTGTAGATAGTTTCCTTATCTATGGCAACGCGGCGAATGTGGAGCAGGGCGTCGGCAACCGTCATATCGCCCGTAAAGCGAACGTACTCGGTGGTCATAACCGTGCCCGCAGAGTCCTTAGGATAGCGGAGGATCTTATTGATCACGGCGCGGTCATCGCTTGCTGAGTTCTTGAGAATACGCTTTACCACGTTGGCGGGCATCTCCTCAATGATGTCAACCGTATCGTCGATGTAAAGCTCGTCAAGTATCTCCGAAAGCTCGCGGTCGGTGAACTTTATAATCAGGTTTTCCTGAAGATCCGAGTCCATCTCAACGAAGGTCTCGGCGGCAAGCTCCTTTGATAAAAGCCTGAACAGAAGGCTGTGGTACTTCTCGTCAAGCTCGTAGAACAGCTCGGCTAAGTCGGGCGCGGGCAGATCCTCTACGTGCTGCTTTACCTCCTGGTATTTTTTCTGCGACAAAAGGTCGGCAAGTCTCTCTGAGGCAATGATCTCTTCCTCATCAAAGAGAACTGTGTTTATGTTCTTTTCTTCCATTTTGGCCTCCTTTCTGCTCGTGGCAGAGTGGAGATCAAATGCAGAGTCTCGCTATGCCGAGCAGGTGTTTTGTTGTTAAATTACACGGGTGGTGTGTACTTCGTCCGTCCGACATATCGGGCTCCTTTCTTTTTATTTTATATATTAATTTTACTCCCGACGGAGTGATTTGTCAAGGCATTTTTTTCGCTATCAGCCCATTTTTTCAAGCAAAAGTCCTATCTCATCCTCGGTGTATACTGCGATGCCTGCTTTCTTTAGCATTTCAGCCGCAACGCCGTCGCCTGAGATCAATTTTCCGCTGAAGCTGCCGTCGTAGATCTCGCCATTACCGCAGGATGGACTGCGCGCCTTGAGAATAGCGGCAGAGGCGGAAAAGCTCTCGGCACGCTCGAGCGCTGCGCGCGCACCTGCAAGATAATTTTCGGTCACGTCCTTGCCATCCCGCATAAGAACCCTGTCCCCTACCCTTTCACTGGGAGTGCGGGGAGTGGGAAGTCCTCCGTCCACCTCAGGACAGATTGGAATAAGAACGAATTTTTCTCTGAGCTTAATTACGTCTGCATTAGGCTTGCAGGCGCCGTCATAGCGACAGCAAACGCCGAGCAGGCAGGCGCTGACAAGTAGGATGGGCTTTTTCATAATATCTCCTTATTCTGAACGTTTTATGTCCTTTTTAATATTTTCAAGGTCCCCAGCACCCATAAGTACGATAGTGCCATTGGTGCAGAGATCGATATATTCAATGATTTTGCTATCGGGAAGGTATTTTGCCTTATTGCCGATAAACTCAGCAAGTCTTGCCGAGCTGACACCAGGGATCTCACTCTCACGAGCGGGAAAAATGTCCGAGAGGACGATATGATCGGCAAGTGAAAGCGATGAGGCAAACTCGCGCCAGAGCGATTTGGTTCGGCTATAGGTATGGGGCTTAAAGATGACTGTGATCTGAGTGCCTGTAAGCGATTTAAGCGCGCCTATCGTGGCGGATATTTCGGTTGGATGGTGGGCGTAGTCGTAATATATTTTTCTGCCGAAGCGACTGCCGATATATTCAAGACGCCGTGGTATGCCTCTGAACGAGGCTATTGCCTCGGCAACCGTTGATAAGTCTATACCGTCTTCAAGAGCGGCGATGATGGCGGCGGTGGCATTATGAACGTTAAACTCACCCGGGATATTCAGCTCGAAGCTTCCAAGTCTGCTGCCGAAGCGGCAGAGGTCGAACTCATAGCCCTGTGGCTTAAAGGAGGTGATGGAATAGCTATATTCGTTTTGATCTGTGCCTCCGAAGCTGACGGGTGGCTTGCGAAGGCTTTTTGCCACATCGCGAAGATTTCCGTCATCAGCGTTTATAATAACCCTTCGGCTTGCTCTGCCGAGAGCCGAGGCAAATGAGCTTTTCAGGGCGTCAATATCGCTAAAATAGTCGGTGTGATCGAGCTCTAAATTAAGTGCGATAGCCACGGTTGGTGAAAAATCGAGGAAGGAATCCTTATACTCGCACGCCTCGTAAATCAGAAGGCCGCTGCCACCAAGGCGGACGGGTTCGCCAATGGGCAGATCTGCGCCCGAAAGAGTGGTGGGATTACGTCCCGCGTGACTAAATATGCAGTCGAGCATTGCCACAGTAGTACTTTTTCCGTGAGAGCCACTGACGCCGATGCGGCTTTTATAGCCCATCATCAGCACACCGAGAAAGGCGGATCGGGTGACGGTTGGAATACCAAGATCGTACGCCGTGCGGATCTCGGGGTTATCCCTATCTATAGCATGGGTATAAACTACAAGCGAGACATCTCTTACATTTTTCGACGAGTGTCCGATAAAAACGGATGCGCCGAGAAGCTGAAGCTCTTTCGTGCGATCACTCTCTTCCCTATCGCTTCCCGTGACGGTGATGCCGCGAGCCAGGCAAAGCCGCGCCAGAGAATACATTGATACCCCTCCAATGCCGACAAAGTGTATGTTGCCACCACGCTCCTCAATATTCCGAACAAGCGAGTCAAGCCATTCCATTGAGTAATTTTTCATATCAAGCTCTCCCTGTTTTGCATAAAAAGCCGCAAAAATGAAAAAATATTACAATTTGTTAAAAAAAATATAATTTTTTAATTGAATATTTTTCACATTCTTACTGTATAATATTACCATAGTATTCAGGAAGCTGGGTTTTCGCCCCAATTTTGACAGGTCGGAGCAGTTTGCTTATAATACCGTAATCAAAATATTATTCAACACAGGAAGGATTTTTTCGTTATGCAGATAACAGACATCAAAATCAGAAAATTTTTTGACGAGGGACCTATGAAGGCCATCGTTTCGGTTACCTTTGACGACTGCCTCGCAGTTCACGATATAAAGGTGATCTATGCCCGCGACAGATATTTTATCGTTATGCCCTCGAGAAAGAATCCCGACGGAAGCTATCGCGATATCGTACACCCCATTAACGCAGATTTCAGAGCCTCCCTTGAGGAAGCAGTAATCGACGCCTATCACGTTCAGCTCGTTGCCGCAGAGCACGATGCTCAGGCAGACGAGGACGCTGTGGTAATTTAAAATTGATATTCAAATAATCAAAGCTTTTAAGAGATCGCCTCGGCGGTCTCTTTTTTTATAAATATGGGGACGGCTGAATCCTGCCGTCCCCATCGTTCTTTTTTATTATGTAATTTATGCGTTTTCTTCTGCGGGAGCTTCTGTCTCCTCTGCCTTAGCCTTCTTCTTAGGAGCGTCTGCGCCGAGAGTCTTCTGCTTTTCAACCATATTCTTCTGATCGCGGAGCATCTGTCTCTGAGCCGAAAGAGCTTCCTTCTGAAGTGCGAGAGTAGCGCTCTGCTTCTCTGCTACGTCGTTCTGAGCATCAAGAGTCTTTGCATTGCCAGCGTTAATAGCCTGCTGAGCGGAGAGAACTTCCTTCTGTGCTGCGAGAGAAGCCTTAATGCCCTCGTCAATAGCAGCCTGATTCTCTGCGACGAGCTTCTGTGCCTCTGCCATAGCCTGCTGTCCCTCAACAAGTGCCTGCTGGCTCTCGAGAAGTCCCTTCTGCTGATCCTGGAGAGAAGCCTGCTCTGCAATAACGACTGCCTGATCCTGATTGATGATTCTCTGACCAACCTGAATACCCTTCTGATCACGAAGAGTCTGACGCTGCGCATCGTTGGTCTGCTTCATCATATCGTTAGCGGTAGCCTGCTTTGCCGCGATTTCTGCAACACGCGCGCTGAGAGCGTCAACGGTCTCGGTAAGAGCCTTAAGAGCCTCCATAGCGGTGGTAAGCTTTTCAATAAGAGCCTGCTCATCCTCAAGAACTGCGCCCTCAAGGGTTGCGATCTCGCCGGATGCATAGGATGCGCCTGTGGGAGCGGAGGTTGCGGGAATGTTTACGGGATGCTCAGCAACGAACTTCTCAATTCTCTTGTCGAAGGCGGCAACGAACTTCTGCATAGTTGCCTCAAGAGCCTTCTCAAGCATAGGAGAAACATCGATGGAAACGGGAGCGATATTGGGAGTCTGTTCCTTTGCCTCGGGCGCGGGCTGCTGGGGGGGATAGGAATAAGGCATCGGCATGGGTACGGGGATATACTGGGGGTACTGATAAGCGGGCGCCGCATATGCGGGCGCAGGTGCAGGAGCTGCCTGCTGAGGTGCTGCTGCGGGGTTGGGTGTGCCGTTTGCTACGGGGATCTCGGGAATTGCCATGGGTGTTACTTCCTCCTCTTCATTGGACTCAAAATAGCTGTCCGTTTCTGTTTCTGCTTGAATATCAATCATACGGTTAATAACCGCACTGTTGTACTTCTCAAAGGCGTCCATAAATCTGTCAGCCTTTCTGCCACGGTATAAAGCCGCGATATCCGAATAATCGGATTTAACCGTTTCAAGAAGCGTCTTGATCTGCGTCTCGCTCTCACCGAAGGAATTAAGTGCAGCGGTAAGCTCGTCGTTTGCATCGTCAAGCTTGCTTGCGTTCTTGGCAGACTCTCGCTTTTCGTAGGCGGTCTGAGCCGTCTCGACACGATGCTTCGCGCGCTTTACGTCCTTGGACACCGACTTATAGTAGTTCAACTCGTCGGAAACGCGCTTTTTATCCTCGTTAAGAGTTTCGCGCAATGCGGCGACCTGCTCACGCTTTTCGCTGTCAAATATATCGAGGAAATCACTCATAGATCTATACCTCTTTTCTCCACGTGGGGATACTTATGTTTTTACAGATTAATTATATCAAATAATTATTTAAAAGTCAATAGGTATGTGCAT
The DNA here is from genome assembly GCA_017522795.1 of Clostridia bacterium. Lineage (GTDB taxonomy): Bacteria > Bacillota > Clostridia > Oscillospirales > CAG-272 > UBA1740. The sequence goes on from JAFWXZ010000042.1 coordinate 29,609, forward strand.
TTTTTTAAAAAACGCGCGAAAATATAAAGCATTGTGGTCAAAAGAAGCAAAAAATCCGCGTTTTTTGACAAAACGCGGATTTTTTATACCCAAATATATTCTTAAATTATCAGTTTGCCGCCTTAACGATAGCGGTAAACTTGTCGGTTTTAAGCGATGCGCCACCGATAAGACCGCCGTCAACGTTTACCTTTGCAAGCAGCTCTGCCGCATTGGCATCGTTCATAGAGCCACCGTACTGAATAGTAGTGCTCTCAGCAACCTCGCTGCCGTAGATCTCGGCAAGAGTTGCGCGGATCGCACCGCAGGTCTCATCTGCCTGCTCAGGAGTAGCGGTAAGACCTGTTCCAATCGCCCAAACGGGCTCGTAAGCGATGATAACATTCTTCATTTCCTCGGCAGAAACGCCCAAAAGGTCAAGTTTTGTTTGCATTCCAACCACTTCGTTGGTAATTCCGTTAAGTCTTTCGTCCTTAACCTCGCCAAGACAAAGAATAACCTTGAGGCCTGCTGCGAGGGCAGCCTTTACTCTTAAATTAACGGTCGCATCGGTCTCGCCGAAGTACTGTCTTCTCTCGGAGTGGCCGATAACAACGTACTTGGTACCTATCTCAAGGAGCATATCTGCGCTGATCTCGCCTGTGTATGCACCGCTCTTTGCAAAGTGTACATTCTCTGCACCGATCTTAATGTTAGTTCCCTTTGCCGCCTCAACAGCGGTAGCAATATCAACGTAAGGAACGCAGAGGACGATATCACACTTATCAAGTCCCTTAACCATAGGAGCAAGCTCGGCGATAAACGCCTTTGTCTGTGCAGGCGTCATATTCATCTTCCAGTTGCCTGCGATTACTGTTCTTCTCATTATTTTTTCCTCTTCTTAAAGTGTTTTTTTGTTTTATTGACAATGGAATTTTTGAATAGAAAGCGTTCTTCGCGCGCCGAAGGCGTAGTTACCTACGTCGAGTTAGCGCGCGAAGGGCGGTTTATATCAAAAATTACTTGTCAAGAAGACAAGAAATGCCGGGAAGATCCTTACCCTCCAGGAATTCCAAGGATGCACCGCCACCTGTGGAGATGTGAGTGATCTTGGATGCATAGCCGAGCTGTTCGCATGCTGCCGCACTGTCGCCACCACCTACGATGGTGATCGCAGAGCTATCTGCAAGAGCCTGCGCTACTGCGATAGTACCCTTTGCAAGAGTGGGATTCTCGAATACGCCCATAGGACCGTTCCAAACAACAGTCTTTGCAGAGATAACCGCGTCTGCATAGAGAGCAGCGGTCTTGGGACCGATATCCATACCCTCCTTGTCAGCGGGGATCTGGTCAGAGTCAACGTACTCTACCTCAATGGGAGCGTCGATGGGGTTGGGGAAGTTATCTGCAACCGCATTGTCAACAGGAAGAAGAAGCTTTACACCAAGCTCCTCTGCCTTTGCCATCATCTCACGGCAATAGTCGATCTTTGTTTCGTCAAGAAGGGACTTACCTACGGTATAGCCCTTTGCAGCGTTGAAGGTATAAGCCATACCGCCACCGATGATAAGGGTGTCAACCTTGGTAAGAAGGTTGTCGATAACGTTAAGCTTATCAGCAACCTTTGCACCGCCGAGGATAGCCACAAAGGGACGCTCGGGGTTCTGAAGCGCCTTACCCATTACCGAGATCTCCTTCTCGATAAGGTAACCGCATACAGCGGGGATATAGTCTGCAACGCCTGCGGTAGATGCGTGAGCTCTGTGAGCCGCGCCGAAGGCATCGTTTACGAATACATCTGCGTAGGAAGCAAGCTCCTTTGCAAGCTCAGCGCCGTTCTTGGTCTCGCGAGCATCAAAGCGGGTGTTCTCAAGAAGAACGGCCTTACCTGCCTCAAGGGCAGCAACCTTTGCCTTTGCATCGGGGCCGATAAGATCCTCTGCAAAGGTGACAGTGCCCTCGCCGAGAAGCTCGTTAAGTCTTACGCATACAGGCTTAAGAGTAAGCTTCTTCTTGTCGGAAACGAGAGCCTTTGCAAGATAGTCAGCGGTAGCAGCTGCCTGCTGATCTGCGGGAAGAGCCTCAACAGCCTTCTTCTCCTTTTTGGTAAGACCGAAGCCCTCGGTAAGAATAGCGTGGGGCTTACCCATATGAGAGCAAAGAATAACCTTTGCGCCCTTGCCGAGAAGATACTGGATGGTAGGAAGTGCGCTAACGATTCTCTTGTCAGAGGTGATAACGCCGTCCTTCATAGGAACGTTGAAGTCACAGCGAACCAGCACGGTTTTGCCGGCTACTTCAATGTCCTCAATGTTTTTCTTGTTATAAGTTGCCATTTTATTTTCTCCTTAAAATATTTTCACACGAAATATATAATATCACAAGTGAAAGTGATTGTCAATACGGTTTGTTAAAATTTAAACGATATTTTTATTTTCCCGCAACCGAAACGTTGTGAACAAGAACGGCGGGAGCGCCGAAGGTGGTAAAGCCGCCTGTGATAGCCACCTCAACTGTGTCGGAGAGAGCGGCGATGGATTTGATAAGCTCGAAGAAGTTGCCCGCGATGGTAAAGGATCTTACCGCCTCGCCCTTCTTTCCATCCACGATCCTGAAGCCCGCCGACTCGATGGAGAAGTCGCCCGTCACTGCGTTTGCGCCCGCATGGAGACCTTTAAGCTCGGTGATGTAAATGCCGTTGCCTGCGAGGGCGAAAAGCTCATCCTCGGTTTTGTCACCTGCCTCAAGGCAGAAGGCGTAGGGGCTGACACCCACGGGAGAGGCATAGCCACCCTTGCTTGCATTACCGGTGCTTTCAACGCCTGCGACCTTTGCGGTCTCTCTGTTGTGAAGGAGGGTTTTAAGCACACCGCCCTCAACGACAGACTTGCGATAAGCGGCAACGCCCTCGGCATCAAAGTTTGTCTGAATTGAAACTCCCTCTCTCATAGGATCGTCGGTGATGTTGACGATATCCGAGGCGATCTTCTCGCCCTCCTTATCTGCCAGGAGTGACATACCCATCTGGGCGCTTCTCGCGGAGAAGGCGGAGACGAATGCGGAGAGAATAGTGCGCATCTGCTTTGCAGAGAGGACGACGCTGTATTTGCCAGACTCTACCGAGCCTGCGTCGATCTTGTCAAGCGCGTTGCTTACCACACCCTCGGCAAGAGCCTTCAGATCAACCTCGCCGTGAAGCTCGGTCATATCGTAGGCGCTCTCAAACTTACCGTCGTTGCAGACTACCGCAGCCGCCTGAAGCGCGTTGATGCCGCACTTAGTTTCAAGATTGAGTCCGTGGGAGTTGGAGAGACGAACGACGAAGCCTGCGGTAATGCCGTAGGTGGCTGTTCCGCGAGTCACCTTATCGCTTGTGTTATAGATCTCGTCCGCGAGAGAGGCGCAAAGCTTTTTAAGCTCGCCTGCGCCGCGGGCGGTAAAACCGCTGTTTTTAAGCTCGGCATAGGACTCCGAGCCCTTGAAGATACCTACGGTGTCGGGCTTTTCTGTAGCGGATGCATTGGACTTTGCGCGAGTGACGAGTGACTTCATCTCCTCCTCATCCATAAGCTCTGTAGCTGCATATCCGATCCTGCCGTCATAGAGAACTCTGAGGCAGATGCCTCCGGAGCCCACCGAAGAGAATGAGTTTGGCTCTCTGTTAAGGGTATCCACCGAAAGCTCTTCGGAGGACATATAGTATATTTCGTACTCGGCAAGGCCCTGTGCTCTTGCCTCGTTCTCTATTGCTGATTTAAGTAATTCGTAGTTCATATTATCTACCTCCTACGGTGATTTTAGACACGCGGATAAGGGGCTGACCTACGTCGGTGGGAACGCTGCCCGAGGAGCTTCCGCACATACCCTGTCCCGTGGCAAGATTCTGACCTACCATATCGATATCCTGAAGGATATCCGAGCCTGTGCCGATAAGAGATGCGCCGCGAACCGCCTCGCAGATCTTTCCGTTTCTCACGATATATCCCTCGTTTACGGCAAAGTTAAAGGCTCCTGTCAGGGGATTTACCGAGCCGCCGCCCATAGATTTTGCATAAAGGCCGTACTCGATGGATGCAATGATATCCTCGTTTTTATCGGGGCCGTTGTCGATAAAGGTATTTGTCATTCTGGAGGTAGGCTCGTAGGTGTAGCTCTGACGGCGGCTATTGCCCGTCATAGGCATGCCCATACGGCGAGAGCCGAGACGGTCTACCATATAGGATTTGAGCACACCGTTCTCGATAAGCACGTTGCGCTGAGTAGGATTACCCTCGTCGTCGATGTTGACAGAGCCCCATGCGTTAGGAATCGTTCCATCATCAATGGCAGTCACCTTTTCGTTCGCTATCTTCTGTCCCAGCTTGCCGCACATCTGTGAGCGGCCCGTGCCAACCGAGGTTGCCTCGAGCGAATGTCCGCACGCCTCGTGGAAGATAACGCCGCCAAATCCGCTCTCAATAGCTACGGGCATCTGTCCTGCGGGACAGTAATCTGCCTCAAGGTTCGTGATAGCCTGTGCGGCGGCGGTTCTGCCGATCTTCTCGGGCCCAAACATCTCGAATACCTCAAGTCCCATACCGCGTCCGGGGGAGCAGGAGCCGTTCTGATTCTCGCCGCCCGAGGATGCGACTGCGCTGACTGCCATTCTTGTACGGATATGGCGGTCGGTCTTGAGAAGTCCCTCGGTATTTGCTACAAGTATAGTATGATCAACGGTGATAAGATTTCCTACCGACTGAACTATGCGCTTGTCGTATGCTCTTGCAGAATCGGTAGCAAGGCGAAGAAGATCGCACTTTACCTTATTTTCAGCTTCTGCGGGATTTATTTTTACAGGGTGAATATCCTTAACGGCGGTAGGCTTCAGAACTATATTCATCTCTGCCCTGCCCTCGCCCATAGCCTCGGCTACGCTTTTGGCGCATTTAATAAGTCCCTCTCTTGAAATATCGGATGTGGAGCCGTATACGGTTTTCGTACCGAGAAAGGCGCGAATACCTACGCCCGAGACGGTGTTATCCGCAATGGCGTCGATTCGTCCACTGAGGAGAGTGATAGTTCCGTTTCTGGTAAGCTCCCAATAAATCTCGGCAAAATCTGCGCCCGTTGAGGTGGCGATACCGAGAATTTCTTCAATGAGTCTTGTGTTATTGATATCCATTTATTTTCTCCTTATAGGGTTTACAAAAATAAATATTTTGCTACGATTATATCATATCATAAAAGCCCGCCATATTCAATAGAAAAGCCGCATTTTTATGCAATAATAAACATTTGTAGGTATTTTGACTTTTATTTTTGCTAAAATACTTGACATTTGGTCAATAAAAGTGTATACTGAAGAAAAATCTTTTAAGCGAGGAATAAGCTATGGCAAATAAAGAGGATCTCAGAGTAAGAAGAACGAAAAAGGTGCTGTTCGACGCCTTTACAGAGTTAATGAGCAGCAAGACCTTTGACGAAATTACGATAAACGAGCTATGCGAGGCGGCAGGTGTCAGAAGAGCCACTTTTTATAAGCATTATGCAGATAAATTTGACTTTCTTACAGCATATACCCACATTTTGCGCGACAATTTTGACAAAAGCGTAGCAAAGGATGGCAGCATTGAGCTCAGCGCGGAATATTATGTTTCTTATGCTAAGAGGATCATTCATTTCATAAGCGAGAACGCTGCGGCTATTGACAATATTTGCAAGAGCAACCTCTTTCCTTCCGTGCTGGCAGTGATCTTCGAGCAGAATTACAAGGACACCAGCGAGAGACTTCGCATAAGCGTGGCCTCGGGTATGGTCCTTCCTGCATCGGTTGACACCATTGCCGCTATGTGTTCCGGCGGTGTGGCAGCCTGCATTTACGGCTGGCTCAGAGAAGGAAGAAAAACCGATCCCGACCTCGTTGCCGAGCAGGTTGGCGCGGCTGTGGCAAAGATAATTGGCTAATAAAAAAGCGGTCAAACGACCGCTTTTTTATTTTATTTATTTGAATCGATATAAGGGAGATATGCCTTGAGATAATCAAGTCCCGAGAAGAGGGTTGTGAACGCCATAACTGCCATAAATACGTAGGAAAGTATGTGATTATCGCAGACGAAGGACACGATCTCGTGCTTGATCAGCATAGGAAATACGGGCTCGACTATGATGGCAACCGTGCCAACCATCTGGGAAACGGTCTTGATCTTGCCGAGGATGCTTGCCGCAACGACAATACCGCTCTTGCCCGCAACAACAAGGCGAAGGCTTGTGACACCAAGCTCGCGAAGGAGAATGATAAGCACTACCCATACGAAAACAATGGCGAGAGTCGTCTGATTTCGCAGGAGCATCCATACGAGAATGGCGATCATAGAGGAAAGCACCATAAATTTGTCCGCAAGGGGATCGATAAACTTGCCGAAATCGGTGACGAGATTATACTTTCTTGCGATCTTGCCGTCAAGCATATCGGTAAGTCCCGTGATTATATAGACGAGCGCGGGAACGATAAATCCCCATATGCCCATATCCCTCATAAATAAGAGTGTCGCCACGAAGGCGGGTACTAACAGGCATCTGATAATTGACAGAGTGTTAGGAATATTCATCGAAGTTTTTTTCATAGTCTTATACCTCCATAGCCTCGCCAACCAGGTCATAGTCCATAGCCTCGAGTATTTTAACCTCTACGAACTGACCTGGAACAAGCTTACTTGCTGATTTGAAATAAACTCTGCCGTCAACGTCTGGCGCGTCGGCAAAGGAACGTCCGTGATAGACCTCGGCAATGCGATCGTAGCCCTCACAGAGAACGGTGAGAACCGAGCCGATGCGCTCGGCAGTCTTTTCCTCCGCAACGGTGAGCTGAGTCTGCATAAGGATATCGTATCTGTCCTGCTTTATCTGCTCGTCGATCTGATCCTCCATCTCAGCAGCCTCCGTTCCCTCCTCGGGAGAGAAGGTGAACGCGCCGAAGCGGTCGAAGCGAGTTTCCTTTACGAACTCGCAAAGCTCTGTGAAATCCTCGTCGGTCTCACCGGGGAAGCCGACCATAGCAGTGGTTCGTAGAATAATATCGGGCACGCGCTCTCGCAGGCGATCGATAGCCTCGATAATTAGCTGCTTTCCGCCGTGACGGTTCATCCTTTTCAGTACGCTGTCGGAGATGTGCTGAACGGGAATGTCCATATATTTAAGAAGTCTGTCGTTGGTGCGAAGCTCCTCAACAAGCTCGTCGGTTATCTTATCGGGATAGCAATACAGAAGTCTGATCCAAGGAATATTCGTTTCCTCGGTGATCGCGCGCACAAGGCGGGCAAGGCTGTATTCTCCGTATATGTCAAGTCCGTATCTGGTGGTATCCTGGGCTATGAGATTGATCTCCTTTACGCCCATAGCCTCAAGGTCTCTCGCCTCAGCAACGATGTCCTCTATCTTACGGCTTCTGTGTCTGCCGCGGATAAGGGGGATAGCGCAATAGGTGCAGAGGTTGTCGCAACCCTCGGAAACCTTTATGTATGCCGTATGAGGTCCTGTGGTGATGATTCTGTCACCGCCAAGCGAGGAGGTCTCCTTGTCGTTGAACGAGGTGTATTTCTCTCCTCGCATTACCGCCTCGCACGCCTCGGCGATCTTGTCAAGACTGCCAATACCGACGAGGGCGTCTATCTCGGGCATCTCGTTCATAACCTCCTCGCGATAGCGCTCTACGAGGCAGCCCGTGGCGATTATGTGGCGGCATTTGCCCCACTCCTTGAGAGAGGCGGCATCGAGGATATTTTCTATTGCCTCCTGCTTTGCGCTTTCGATAAATCCGCAGGTGTTGATAACGATGATCTCCGCCTCCTCCTCGTTGGGAGTGATCTCAAATCCGGCAGTATGAAGATTGTGAAGCATTACCTCGGTGTCCACAAGATTCTTGCAACAACCGAGGGAAATAAATCCAACTTTTGTCATAATTTGACTACCATTCTTTACATTTAGTGAATTATTTAAGTAATTTGCTGATTCGCGGTCTGAGCTTAGCAAAATAAAATCTGACCATGACGGTGATAAACAAATCGAACATCACAAACGCTACGTTCATCAGCACGTAGGTGATTATTATGAGAATTTGTCCCTCATCCTCAAAGAAAGGAATACCGAGAAGCTTCTCACATATGAGGAAAAGTCCCCATACAACCGCGTTGATATAGACCAGCTTTACGATAAGCCAGGACCACCTCGGCAGGCGTTCAATATACGCCTTAATAAGCGGATAGATACCGAAAACGAGCAGGTATTCCGCCCAAATAATGCTACCGGGATAAAGGAGCGCTGTGGCAAGGCTGGTGCATATCCAAACAAGCCAGGGGTAATAGCCGCCGATCTCAAGATAGATAAACACCACAAGCATAGAGGCTATGGAACAGACGCTAAGGTCAAGGACGTCGATTACCGCGCCAATGATCATAAACACGGTGCCGAGGGCAACCGTCATAGCCGACAGAGTGATCTTTTTAGTCTGACTCATATGCAACGGATAAGGTCGCCGCCAAGGCACTCGCAAAGGCAGTCAAGGCAAATAAGGTTCATACAGCAATCACAGGCATCGTCCGACGAGGAGCGCCTTCTGTAGCCCGTGCCACCGTAATAGGTACTGCCGTAGCCGCGGGCGCCTGTGTTGAACATCTCCTTTGCCTTCTGGTATTCAATATTGCCGGGCTCCATACTGCAAGCCATCTCAAGCTCACGCATAGCATCGTTTACGTTTCCGCGGTGCATAAGCAGAACGCTGTTAAGGTAATGCCACTCTGCGGTGCGGTCACTGATGGGAATTTCTGCAATGCGACGCTCTGCCTCGTGAAATCTTTTTGCATTTATAAGTCTTCTGATCTCGGCATACACACCGGTGGAGCTGCCCGTTCCGCTGTAGCTCTGGTAGTATGTACCATTGCCCTTATAAGCCGAGCCGCCTGCCGAGCGCATGCGCTGGATCTCGTCGTACGCCGCGTTTATCTCCTGCATCTTTTCGTTAGCGAGATCCTTTAAGGGATTATCGTCGCCGTAGTTATCGGGATGATATTTCCTCGCCAATGCTCTGTATGCGTTTTTTATTTCCTCATCTGTGGCGTCACTTGAAACGCCGAGAACTGAATAGGGATCTTTCAATGAAGCTTCTCCTTTCGGATTTTTTCGTCCGTCTCTTTCCCGTCAAGAAATTCTATGCGCTTGACAAGTCCGAGATATATGATATTGTTAATAATATTTTCAATAGTGGCTCTTGTGCCGAAGGGTAGCAGATTTACTGCCGCCTCGATTTTCTTACATTCGAGGAGCAGGCCTGTTTTTATGCTCTGCTTATTTTCACTTGTCAGTGGCACGCCGCCGTAAAGAAGAACGTAGGGGTTATAGCTGCCGCTTTCAACGTCCCCGTCATAATCCTCGGCGGCATCGGCAGCGTAAATGAACCTGCCGAGATGACAGCCGACCTCGTAGGGTACAAGTCTGTCGGTGTCAGGCAGACCGTAGGCGAATATCTCACCGAGCAGCTCGCCAAAAAGACCTGCGGGCGCATCAACGCTCTCGCATTTTTCTTTCTCAAGGGCGGTTATTCTGTCAAGGCGGTCTGCAACGATCCTCTCAAGATCATTAAGGGTTGCCTTGCTGTTCGCCGCGCTGACTATGGGGCGGACTGCGGTGACACCCAACTTTTTCAGTCCGCGCTCGTCGCTGATATCATCCTTTATTTTATAATAGGTAAGAACCGCAAAGGCGCGGGCGGTGTATTCAAGGGCAGAATTTTCCTTCAGCATAGGGCGTTTTTTCGTCGGGTGGGCAATACATCTTCTCTGCTCGGCGGCAAAATCACCGTCGGGTATGTAAAGCATTCTGACGAGAGCCAAAAATACGCTGTCATAGGAGAGAGTGACGTTCGACAGGGCGCCCGTATGCCTTTTCATAGCGCGGCAAATGCCACAGTAGGTCGCCTTATAAAACTCGTGCTCGCGCACCAGCATTTCGCTGACAACCGGCTTGACGTAACCGAACATAGCTCCCTCCGTAAACTTAGCGCAAAACTCGCGCGTACATATTTCTTCAATTTTATTATAGCATATTTTTCCCGTCTTTTGTTAAGTTTTGAAAAATTTTTATGGAATTTTTTTAAAATAATTATTATATATCGAAAATCCGGCCGAAAAATCCCAACTCTTTTTCAAAAAAGTCTTGACAAACGAGGATAAAGTTGTTATAATGTTATGGCAAGTTAATAAAAGACTTCACACGGAGATGTACTCAAGTGGTGAAGAGGCGCCCCTGCTAAGGGTGTAGGTCGAGCAATCGGCGCAAGAGTTCAAATCTCTTCATCTCCGCCAAAAGGAAATAAAACGAACTTTGAGAAATCGGAGTTCGTTTTGTTTTTTAATACGGAGTATTTCGGCATCACAATTCACCTAAAATAATCAAATAGCCCGTAGCTTCTTTACAAGGAGCTATGGGCTTTTTTC